>RFNX01000405.1 GCA_009926905.1 Flavobacteriales bacterium | reverse complement strand
ACAAGCTCCAAGTTAGCGCCTACCATAATTAGTGCTCCAGCAAACACACCTTTAGTTGGTGGTAATTTCCTAAGCAATATTAAAGAGCCAATTGTGCTTCCAAATCCAGGTGATGAAATTATCGAAATGGATAGAATGCGAAAATTGATAGCTGACCACATGCTAATGTCGGTGCATGTTTCACCGCATGTTACATCTTATGTTGAAGCAGATGTAACCAATATTGTTAATTGGCGTAACAAGGTAAAAAAGAAGTTTTTGGAACGAGAAGGAGAAAATATTACTTTTACACCAATATTAATTGAAGCGATTGTTAAAGCAATTAAAGACTTTCCTATGATAAATGTTTCTGTATCAGGAACTCAGATTATCAAAAGAAAGGATATCAACATTGGAATGGCAACCGCTCTTCCTTCAGGAAACTTAATCGTGCCCGTGATTAAAAATGCGGATCGTTTAAATTTAACAGGTTTAACGAAATCAGTTAATGGATTAGCAAACAGCGCAAGAAACAATAAATTAAAACCAGAAGATATTCAAGGTGGAACGTATACTGTTACAAATGTTGGCTCATTTGGAAATGTTATGGGAACACCAATTATTAATCAACCACAAGTTGCAATACTTGCCTTAGGAGCGATACGAAAAGTTCCTGCAGTTATTGAAACACCAGAAGGTGATTTTATTGGAATCAGACACAAAATGTTCTTGTCTCATTCCTATGATCATCGAGTAGTTGATGGTGCCCTAGGAGGACAGTTTGTTCGCCGAGTGGCAGATTATTTAGAAGCATTTGATACTAACCGAGAATTTTAATAACGCAACCTACCTACCCTAAAAACAAAATAACATGCGAAAAATTGTAGCCTTATTTTTTTTACTATCTACCTTAACTTTGAGAGCTCAATATTCTGAACCTGAAGTTAAAAATTTAATTGCAACAGCCTCAGAAAAAGACTTAGTTGTACAATGTTCAAGATTTCTTCAAGAAAACTTTTATCATTACGCTGATTTAATAACAAATCGCCTTCTTGAAATTAATCCTGAAAGTGGGAATTACAATTATAGAAAAGGTTTTATCCTTTTAGATAAAAGTTGGGATTATTTAAATGCGATTAAATACCTGAATAAAGCAACAAAAGCGATTGATCGTAATTATGACATGTATTCGACAAAAGAAGATGCTGTTCCTGCAGATGTTTTTTATCATTTAGGAAGGGCTTATCATTTAGATGAACAATTTGATTTAGCTGAACAGAATTACAAAAAATTCGTTGAATTGTCTGCACCAGAATCCGAATTACTGCCTGAAGCTAAAAAAAGAATTGTTCAATGTAGCGTTGCAAGAAGATTAATGGCTAATCCAATTGATGTAAAAATTAAAAATTTAGGTCCAACAATTAACTCTCAATACGCTGATTTTAATTCAAACATATCCATTGATGGAAAATCTTTGTATTATACATCTAGAAGACCTTGGGAAGACAAATCGTCTGAAAACTTTAGAGATCCAATGTTAAATCACTATTCTGAGGATATTTATCAAGCTACATTGAAAGATGAATCGGTTTGGAATACTCCAGGTAGAATCAGTATTTGTCGTCCACAAACAAATGAATCAACAGTAAGTATCAGTATTGATGAAAGAAGAATCTATACATATAACGACAAAAGCGGAATTGGAGATATCTTCTACAGCGATTTGAAAGATAATAAATTCACAAATATTCTTGCAATTGATAAAGCAAGTGTCAATGAAAAAACGTGGTGGGAAACGCACTATACAGTTTCTCCTGATGGACAAATGATTTTCTTCGTATCTGACAAAAAAGGTGGTTATGGAAGACGAGATATTTATTACTTGGAAAGAAATGGTGGAAGTTGGAGTGCTCCAAAAAATATGGGAGGAAACATCAATACATGGAGTGACGAAGAGTCTCCTTTTATGGGATTAGATAATAGCACTTTATATTTTTCTAGTACAGATTCATCAAGTATGGGATTGTTCGACATTTTCAAAACAGTTAAAGACGAAAATGGAGTATGGTCAACACCTGAAAATTTAGGTTATCCTTACAACAATGTTGGAGACGATTATTTTTACACTCACACAGCTGATGGAAAAAAAGCGTACTTAACTTCATTTAGAAAAGGTGGTTTGGGAGAAAGAGATATTTATGAAATTGACATAATCAATCCAACAGTTAAAAATGTAGCTTTCTTGAATGGTCAAATTATTCACCTTAAAGGCAAACCAATTCCAGATAATTCTTACATCACTTTGAAATGTACAAATTGTGCTGACCAAACAGAAGCAATCATTTCTCCAAGAACAAGAGATGGTGGTTTCTTCTATAAATTAGATAAATGTAAAGAATATGAATTAGCATATTACTATAATTCTTCAGCGAAAGAACCTTATAGAGAAACATTTGCTACAAATTGCGATTTAGAATTCCAACAGATCAATAAAAAAGTACTTTTGGATGACGAAGAAAAAAGAATTTTACCTTTCTTCAAGTATACAATGGAAGGTCTAGTAGCAGATAAAGATTCTGGGATTCCAATTAACAATGCAAAAATTGATATTGTTATGAAGAAAAAATCAGTTGAATTGTTAACAAGTAATGCTACAGGAGAATTTGTTCCTTCAATACTTAAAGGCAAAAACTTCGGCGATAAATTTGAATACCAAGTAACAGTTTCTGCAGATAGTTTCTTAACCCAAACTTTTGATTTAAATATTGAATTAGGAATGGATTCTATAATTAAATTGAAATACTTACTTACGAAAAATGTTAAAGAAGTACAGTTAGGTCCTTTCTTAATTCTTTATGACTTAGATAAACACAATATTCGTCCTGATGCAAAAATTATCCTTGACAAAGTAGTTCAAGTTATGAATGAAAACCCAACGATAAAAATCGAATTAGGTTCTCATACAGATTGTAGAGCTTCAGATGAATACAACGAAGCTTTAGCACAAAGAAGAGCCGTTTCAGCTGCAACTTATATCAAAAAAAGAATCAAAGACCCTAGTAGAATAACTTACAAAGGATATGGGGAGTCTAAATTGAAAAATAAGTGTGATGACGGTGTAGAATGTACTGAAGAAGAACATCAAGAAAATAGAAGAACCGAATTCATAATTCAGAAATAAAAAGGAAAGCCCAATTAAGTTTGGGCTTTTTTTTTGTGCTACATTTACAGTATGAATTTAGAATTAAAAAAGCCGCTTTGTGTTTTTGATCTTGAAACAACAGGATTACTGATAAATAAAGATAGAATCGTTCAAATTGCGATAATAAAAATATTGCCAACTGGAGAACGAGTAGAACTGAATCAACTCATAAATCCAGAACAAGAAATTACCAAAGAAATAACTGAGATACATGGTATAAGTAATGAAATGGTAAAAGACAAACCTACGTTCAAAGAGTATGCACCAACATTGGTTGATTTTATTGCAGATTCAGATTTAGCGGGTTACAATTCAAACAAATTTGACATACCTGTATTAGCAGAAGAATTGATTCGAGCAGAAGTAGAATTTGATTTCTCAACTAGAAAATTTGTCGATATACAAAACATCTTCCATAAAATGGAACAACGTACGCTTGCAGCAGCCTATCAGTTCTATTGCAACAAACCAATGGAAAATGCACATGATGCATTGTATGACACACAAGCAACACTCGATGTATTTCTTGCTCAGTTAGAAAAGTACCAAGATCTAAAAGAGAAGGACATTGATTTTCTATCAGAATTTTCAAGGGCTGGAAATAATAAATTATTGGACCTAGCAGGAAGATTAGCAATCAATTCTAAAGGAGAGGCAATCTATAACTTTGGAAAACACAAAGACAAAACA
Source organism: Flavobacteriales bacterium (assembly GCA_009926905.1). Classification (GTDB taxonomy): domain Bacteria; phylum Bacteroidota; class Bacteroidia; order Flavobacteriales_D; family Crocinitomicaceae; genus UBA952. The sequence goes on along the minus strand of RFNX01000405.1, from coordinate 10,562 downwards.
ATAAAAGAAGTGATGTCTATTGAACCTGGTTACTACGGCTGGATGATTTCAAAACAAACTGATTTTCCACTTTATACCAAAGAATGTTTGAAAAGAGAAATGGAAAAAATCAAAAAAGAAGAAGAAAGTGAAAAAGCTGCTGCTATAGAGGATAAATTAGAAAGTTTAAAACAAAAATTTAATTCAAAATGAAAATTATTTGCATCGGTCGCAATTATGCTGAACACGCGAAAGAAATGAATAGTGCAATTCCATCTGAACCTATCTTCTTTATGAAACCTGATGTTGCATTGTTAAAAGAAAAGGAGTTTTATTACCCAAATTTCTCAAAAGATCTTCATTTTGAATGTGAAATCGTCGTTAAAATCGATAAAGTTGGTAAAAACATTGATGCAAATTTTGCACACAAATATTATTCAGAATTTACACTAGGAATTGACTTTACCGCACGTGATTTACAAGCCCAATGCAAAGAAAAAGGTCTTCCTTGGGAAAAAGCAAAAGCTTTTGATAACAGCGCTCCCATTTCACAAACTTGGATAAAATTTTCAGATGTTGATTTTGCAACAACAACATTTTCGTTTTTTCAAAATGGGGAATTAAAACAACTAGGAAAAACAGAAGATATGATATTTTCAATCGACCAATTGATTGCTTATGTTTCACAATATGTCACTTTGAAAACTGGAGATTTAATTTATACGGGAACTCCTTCGGGAGTTGGCGCAGTTAAAATTGGAGACGTTTTAACAGCAGAATTGAACGATCAAAAACTATTTGAATTTCACGTAAAATAATTACCTTTTAACAATTCGTTTTACACTACCAGAATTTACAAATTTCACCAAGTAGATCCCATTAGACGCGTTTCCGATGTTAATAGTGTTTTTACCTGATTGAAGAATGAAAGTTTGAACGTGATTCCCTAATACGTCAAAAACAATCATCGACTCTCCTTCCCTACTCGATTCCACTATGAAATAATTTGTAAAAGGATTTGGATAGAGTTTGAATGCATCTTGATTCAAGTCAGTAACATTCAAACTGCTTCCTTCCAAGTGTTCTAAATGATAAATTCCACCCAAATCTTGACCCACAAATAGGTTTAATTTTCCATCGTTATCAATATCTGAAACGGCGCATGAACTAAAAGTTCCTAATTCTTTTTGTAAACCTAAAAAGTTAGTAGAACGTAAGTTAAATGAGGAACCACTTGTCAAGTTGCCCTCAATTGAGTCGTAAAAACGAATGGCACCATCGTACGAACCGAGCATCAAATAAGTTGTGTCATTTTTTGCAAAAAAATGTGGAATTGGAAAACCATCAGGTGTTGTTGTAGCTACATCGATTCCTCCCAAATTGCTATTTTCCAATTGAAACTGTGGAATTGAAGTAGAACCAATATTCTTATAATAGAGTATTTTACCTGTCTTTTCTCCGATAACTAAATCCAATTTTGAATCTTTATTTATATCAAACAACTGTGGAGAAGCAAACTGCCCAACACTGATTATTTGTCCTAAATTATCTTGAAAATCAAGAATAGGATTTGCAAATGTTAACGAAGAACCAACAGATGTGTTTTTATAATAGACTAAGGTTCCATTTTCTAACCCAAGCATTAAATCTTTTTTTCCATCTCCATCTAAATCTCCGAAGGTTGGAGTTATTTTTAAACCAAAATTTGTTTGTGATAAACCAAGAAAATCATTGTCGACATAAATGAATTTTGGATTAGTGGCTGTACCTGTATTTTTATAATAAGCAATTCGACTTTGCTTTGATAATGTTGGTTTATATGAATAATAATTTGAAACAAATAAATCCTGAAGTCCATCGTTATTGATATCCACTAAAATAGGAACTGAAGCTGTTCCGTGATCAATCATGTCTTGCTGTAAAAAGGCACGCGTTTCATACACAAAATTACAAGTTGTATTATTCGCTGTGTTTTTATACTTCATAACACTCGTCTCATTTTCAGAAGCATTTTTCGCATTCGGCGTTACGATTAAATCTTTTGTACCATCAAAATCCACATCGACCCAAAAAGCAGCAGGAAAGACTTGCATGCTAATAGGTGTTGAATTGGAAGGGAAGTTTGGATTTGCGGAAACAATGAGCGAATTGGAATTTGGAGTTGTTCCTCCGTTAATCAACAAACAAAGGTTGGTAGAAGAAACGTCACCTAAAATCAAATCTTTCACTCCAGAACCATCAATATCTAAGGCTAAAACTGTTGAACCTGCATGAGCTTTAACTTCATCGTTCTTACTTTTCTCAGCATTGGGTACATTTCCAACGGCACAAGGTGCGTCAGGATCATTTAAAAAAACTGTATTCGAATTTAAATCTTCGCGAAAACCACCCCAACATTCATTTTTCAAAATAAAAATTAAGGAATCAGAATGACCATACAATTCTTGGCTTTGATTCTGATGATATTGTAAATGTTCTCCTCCAATGTGGTAGGTTAAAAAATCTAAATCGCCATCTCCTTCTACATCAACAATTGCCGGAATATCACTTGAACTCACGTAAAGATTGAGGTTAGATCCATTGTAATCAGAATACAAAAGCGAAGAAACCAATTCCCATTGCAAGCCATTTAGTGCATTTCCAATATTCTTATAAACTTTCATCCCTCCTATTCCATAGGTAAAAATGTCGTTTTTTCCGTCTTGGTTGTAATCAATTGTTGAGGCACGATAACGTAAGTCTGTTGGGAAATCAAGAAAACCTAAAGGTGAATATTTATAAAATTTTGTTGAACCAGATAGTTCTTGTCTATAAATCCGAATTTGGTCTGTACTTCGATCGAAAACGAACAAATCCATATCGCCATCAAAATCAACATCTATATCTGAAATTTGAACGTAATTTAATCCCCCTGACCAAGGCATTTTCAATGTCGAACCCGATTTCATTACAATAATTGAATCCTGAAAATTAAAATCAAATTGTCCTGAACTGCAAAACGAACAGAACCAAAAGAATACGTTCAATAAAATAATCTGTTTTTTCAAAAAATTCATAGGTTAAATTTACGAAAAAATGAATGTCTTGTTACTTAGAAAAGGATTGGAATGCAGTCAAAAATCATATCTTTGATTCAGTTTCATAAAAATTAACGAATGATTCAAAAAATTAGTCATAGCTTCTTTCTGTTTAGCATAGCGTTGACAATAGTGGCTTGTACTGAAGTGAAAAAGGAAACTAAAAAAAAAGAGAAAAATAAATCTCAATCTCTAAAAAGTGATGTTGTTCTTACTCCCGTTTCAGAAGTTGAAATAATTGGAGAAGTCGTTCCATATGAAGAAATAACAGTTGCATTCGAAGTTTCAGGAAAACTCGAAAAAGGTGATATTGATTTGCGTGTTGGCAAAATTTTTAAGAAAAAAGAGCTCCTTTGCAAAATTAATTTCGAAGAAGCTTTTTACAATCTTGGCTACAAAAAAGCACATTTATGCTATTTAATTATTGAAGCATTACCAGAAATAAACTCAAAATTTCCTGCAGAAAAAGAAAAATGGGAAACTTTTCTAAACTCGATTTCGCCGAGTAATCTATTACCTGAATTTCCAAACTTAAACTCTGAAGAAGAAAAAATTTTCATTCAAAGCAAAGATATTTTCGGAGACTATTTAGCAACTCGAAGTCTTGAAGTTGGTATGAAAAAATACATCTTTTTGGCTCCATTCAATGGTACAGTTATCGAAGTTTCAAAAGGAATTGGTTCAACTATTACTCCAGGTCAATCAATTGCAAAAATTGTATGTACAGATAAAAAAGAAATTTTCGCAGAAATACCTGTTACTGAAATACCAAGCTTTAAAAGCGCAAAAGTAATCGGTGTTTTAGATGAATCAGGAAATCAACTTGGTAATGGAAAAATAGAGCGTATTTCTGAAAAATCGAACGTAGATAATCAAAAAACAACTGTTTATTTTTCCATAAAATTATTCGAAGGACAACAGATTTTTAGTGGACAACAAGTGAAATTTAGTAAATCAGATACTCATTTCAGAAAAAAATAAAATGCGTTTGTCGTCACTGCAACTTGCAAAACTTGAATCAGAAATTTTAATGAGTGCATTCACCGAATGTCTGTGCCCTCTTTGTTTGGCTTCGATTCGTTGAACAACAATATCCATTTCAGCATCCCAAATTTTTATTGTTTTATCCCGACTTGCCGTTACAAATAATTTATTTGTTAAAAAGAGAATGTCGTAAATCACAAAATTGTGCGCCGGCAAAGATTTTAATTCAGAATTAGTTGATAAATCCCAAAATTTCAGATGCGCGTCTTTTCCTCCTGATAATAAAAGCAAACTATTGTTCGGGTGAAAAGCCAAACTCGTAACTCCTTCTTTGTGGGCTAAAAACTCATCAATCAAATTATAGAATTCCGTTTCAATCACACGAATGTTTCCATCTTGACAGGCCAAATAAAGCATCGAACCGTTTTGATTCATTGCCATTCTTCGGATTTTACCACAGTCAAAAGGCAATAATAATTGCAGACTAAAATCGTTAGTGCTCCAAACTGCTAAATTCCCATCAGCATCGGTTGTGTAAAGTTGCTGGGTGTGTTTATTTTCAAGAATGTTAAAAATAGCAGATTTGTGTTGCTTAAAAAACTTAGTTTCAACACGTTCTATTAAATCAAAAAAGTGTAAATCGCCATTTTCCAACCCAACAGCTAACATTGAATTGTCATTGAAAAGTTGAATGGAATAAGGCGTATTATTGAACTTAATTGCAAATTTATCTTGAGTTCCAGTGATTGGATTCCAGCGACATACATACTTATCTCCCGATGCCGAATAGATAAATTGACCATCGTATGCAATCGAATAAACTGCACCACTATGGTCTGAAAACTCAATGATTCTGGTAAAATTAGCTAATGAAATTTCCGAAAAATTATTCTTCGTCATTGTCATCTTCGTCGTTAACTTGCTTTAAACGGTCCGCATAATCAGCAGGCAGAAAGTCAAAGAAGGTATCTCCACGAAGTCCTAAACGTAAACATTCCAAAGGAATCATATCGTTCGCACCAATATTTCCGAGGTTTACCTCTGCGCCAAACAATTTAATAAACCAAACTTGTTGATTTTTTTGTGGTGCTTCCCAGAGAATGTCTTCTGGTTTTATCTTCGCAATGATTCTGTTAATCAATAAGGTATGAGCTGTTCCGTTTGGACGAAAAACACCAACATTTCCTGCTTCACGACCTTCAGCAATTACTTTCCAACTTCCTGCATCTAATTCCGCTTTCATCAACCGCACCCATTTTGCAGGTGAAATTAAAATCCCAGAATCTTTGGAACCAACTTCAGATAAAACAGTACGATCTTTCGACATGCTTTTAATCAATTTACATTTCTCGTTGTGAGGGATGATAATGGAACCGTCTGAAATTTCAACTAAATCTAAATCGAATTTATCAATTAGTTTCAAATAATCGTCGTGTTTTTTACGTGCATAAAAAGCTTCAAAAAGCGTTCCTCCAAAATATGGACGAATACCTGCTTGTTTATACATTTTAATTTTTTCTTCTAGGTTTTTGGTAACATAGGAAGTTCCAAAACCGAATTTAACAATATCAGTCAAATGACCAGATGCTTCAATAAAGTTTTCTGTTTCTCTTAATCCAAGTCCTTTGTCCATCATCATTGTGACACCTTTATTTCTAGGTTTTTCACTACGTTCAGGAATGTATGGTAATTTAAAATTCATTTTTTTATTCTGCTAAATTTATAAAATCCGGTTCGTCTAATAATCCTGGATTTATTTCAAAAATACTCTTTGCTTTTAATTGGTTTTCTTCCAAACAACTTGCAAAAAGTTGAATGGCATTGTCTTTTTGACCAAGCATCCAACGAAGGTTTACTTCTAACACTTTTGCTATCGCATTATTTGAATTATCTGCTGTGAATTCATTCAACCGATTAAATGCTCGCAAAGGAGAAATTTCAGTTAGTAACTCAATATAATCGGATAAACATTCTTCGTCATCTGCATCCATCATTAATGATTCTTCAAAATGTTCGATTGCAATCTCAATTTCATCAATTTTTTCATAAGCTCCAGCTAGAACATGATGAATTCCAGCATTTTCTGGGTCAAATTCCAAAGCTTTATGAATCATTATGATTCCTTCACGCGTGTTACCTTTTAAATCTTCAACTATTCCTAAACCCAACCAAGCTTCAGGTAATAAAGGCGCTAATTCTAAACTTCTTTTATAAAAATGATGCGCTAAATCCAATTCATTCAGCTGCTCGTGTGCTTCTCCAATGTAACACAAAGCTAAAGCATCATCGCCATCTAAACGCATACAATGGTGAAAATGCTCAATGGATTTATGGTATTTTTCCATCGTTAAATAAGCATTTCCCATATTAAAATGCGTCGGACCAAAATCAGGGTTGATTAAAACAGAATAATCATAGGCCCAAATGGCACGCTCGTAATTCTCGGATTTACTGTAAGCATTTCCTAAATTGTACCAAGCTGTAAACGAATATGGATTTTCATCAATGAAAGAAGTATAACAATTGATTGCTTGATCATAATCTCCTAATTGGTCATAGCAATAAGCGATCTCATATAAAGCACCTTCATTCTGATTATTGACCTTGATTGCTTCTTTTAAAACTTGAATCGCTTCTTTGTATTGACTCAAATTTTGGTATTCCATAGCGATATCCAAGTAAATCTCGTCTCTATCTTCTGGGTCGCACAAATTAATTGCCAAGCGAAAATAACGAATTGCGTTTTTTGAATCGCGTAATTGGCTAAATAAAGCTGCTTTAGTCAAATAAACTTCTGGATTTCCAACATTGGATTTTTCCAACTGATTCATTAATTCTAAAGCATCGTTTAACAAACCCATTCCACTCATAGCTTGTGCTTTTCGTAATTGAAAAACAGGATTGTACTGAAAATGGTAAACGCCATGCTCCGCCGCTGATTTCGCTTTCGAATATTGTCCGTTTATAATGTAATGGTCAATCACAGCTTCTAAGCGGTCACTGTCTAAAAATCCGATTGTTTTGCCCTTTAAATGTGCTTCAAACTGTTCAAGATCCTCATATAAACTGTCGTCTGAAAAATCGTCTTCGTCGTCGTCGAACATATTTGAATTTTGATCTAAAATTAAAGACTTTGAATCAATCAAAGAAATTAATTTTAAAATATTATTCCACAAAATTAAAGTAATAAATCCAAGGAAGAAAGCTAAATCGTTTCTTTTTAAGAACAAATAAGGCTTTAATAGCATCCAAAATCAGAATGATGATAAAAACATCTCTACCATTTTTACACATTCTTAAACAAACAATCAATTGTAAAAACTTGAGGAAAACTATCACTCAAGCTATTTAAAGCGTTAACTTTGTTTGAATCAATCGAATGACTCGCAATGAAAAAAAATCTATTTTCTTTCCTCGCTTTTTTGAGTTTACTAATAGCTATTTCTTCCTGCAAGAAAAAACCTGATGACCCAACAAACCAAGCACCAGAATTAACAGAAAGTACAGCTGTGAAAGGTTATAACATTTTCACAAAAATCAATGGTATTTGGGACGGTACATTAACTTCTGGCACTTATTTACCTAGTTTTCCGAGTTGGGTTGTTGATTTCAGACCAATTTCTGCATCCCAAATCAGTGCTAAAAATGAATTGGATTCGTTAAACGATATTTTTATGTCGATGTTCATTGTATTGCATAATAACGAATACAAAGTTGGTTTCAGAAATGGTGGCGGTTTCGCGGGAATGCAACGTATTTCATATATGGTTGTTGACAGCATAAGTGAAACAAGTTCTGTAAGTTATTATCGTTTTTCTGATTTCGTAAAAGGTAAAAAACGTGTGTATACCACTTTTGATTTTCACGATGATAGCTTGATTGTAAAAACTTACACCAATAAAAACAACACCTTGAATGAGCCTGTGATGCATTTTATTTGGAGAGCAAAGCTGAAAGACAATACGAGTTTTCAAGAAGCTGCTACGAATTTTTCATTTCCAAAGAAAACGCTAGTTAAAAACTTCAGTGACACATTTAAGGATTTGTTAGAAAGTATTTATTTCCAAACAACAGGAGATCCTTATCCAGAAACAGCGCAACCGTATTTGGGTGTTTCGAATATTTCCTATTCGTTCAGTCCTACGATTATTCCAAATCCAAACAAAAACGTCCTGTTGGTTATCACAACTCAGCCATTATTCAATGGTACAACTTTCTTAACTCAGAACATTAAATACCGTTCAAGATACGTTTCAGTTCCAGTTAGCGATCCGAATTTTGTCTTCAATTACATGCATCCTGGAACATATTACTTGTATGCGATTTGTGACAACGACGGAAACCTAGCGGCAAGTAGTGGCGATTATATGAGTTTCGGAAATACAACATTTACACTAAACTCCAAAGCAACGATTTCAAAAAATGTGTTGATAAATTTTACGATTCCTTAAATCATAACAAAGTCTAGTTCAAAATGACTTTCGCAAAATTGGATTAAAAGCGATATTATATCTCTTATTACAGAATATTTAGTATTTATTAATCAATGCCCGTGGCAATGAACTGTATAAGTTCCTGTTGAGTCAGTGTATGTTCCCAAAGCTTCTAAATCTTTTAAAGCATCTCCGCAAAACTCACCCATTTCAATTTCAGCACCTGCTTTGTCATAGTGACATTCGTGGCATTTGTTTTTGTTGCATGAGCTCATTGCAAATACAGTTACTAGAGCGATTGCGCTCGAAAAAACTACTCTTTTCATACTACTTTATTTTTAGATTTTGATTAATATTAAATTGAATACTTAGGTAAAAATTTCTGCCTGGACTTGGCATTTGAATATTTTTCAATCGGGATAAATGATCAATAAATGTTGAATTCAGGATGTTCTTACAGCCAATATTAAAGGCAAGTGGTGTTTTAAGATTCCAAACGAATTGAAGGGATGCGTTCAACAAATGATAAGCCGGAGTTACGGTCTCGATGTACGCCACACGATTTTGGGCTGCCATAAAAGTATGTTGAACTAAAACATCTTTCAACTGAAATTTTTTTCCGAATTCGAAGTTGTATTTTAGACTTGTAGCCAATCGCGCTGGTGGAAGCAACGAAATACTACTATCAGAACTTGTTTGCGTTTGTACAAAAGAAAAGGTCGACTCGATGTGTAAGTTATGGGCAAAATGAGGATGGTAATGCAAGCCAAAATCTCCGCCATAAAACAACACTTGATTCAATTGCTTGTAATCAAACACAGGCAAACCATCAATGATTGAATCTTTTGGTTGAATGTAGATATAATCGGAAATAATATTCACATACGGATTGACAATAAACACGATATGTTCACTTTTTAACTCAAAGGTTAAATCCAACTGAAGGGCTTTTTCGGCTTTTAAATTTATGTCACCAATTTCAAAACGCAAAGCTCCGTGATGAAAGCCATTTGCCAATAATTCGCTGGAATGTGGCGCACGAAATCCTGAAGATAAATTACTTCTAAACGTGAAATTCGATTTAGAAAAAACAGCTCCAATTGCAGCATTTGGACTGCCAAAAGTTTTAGAAATAGGATCTTTACCTTTAAAGGATTCCAATGTTTTTAACAAGCGAATATCATAACGCAATCCTGCTTGAAAATTCCAATTCGCAACCGTCAACATCCAATTTGAAAAAATACCATTGTCGAGTGTGACAGCGTTTGGAATCAATGCTTCTGATGCTTGCGCTGTGTTCGCTGTATTTTGAAACATTCCTTGAAAGCCATTGACAACTTTGAGTTTTTTGGAAATAGAATGCGACCATTTCACATTGTAAATTGAGTTCCATAAATTCATTTGAATACCCGGAATTGTTACCTTTTCGTCGTATTCAGTCAATTGATTCAAGGTTTGACCAATCAATAAACTCCATTCATTTTCAGCTCTAAACCATTTATTTTCAAAGGAAAAATAATGATTGTCAAAAAATTGGGCTGGAATCGTTTGCTGACGGCGTTGATTCTCTACCTGAAAATCAAGCGGATTGATAATCGTGTCGTGTGTATGCCCTGGAATTCCACTTATCAAATGATTGAAAGAATAGCGCAAATGGTGTACACTGTTTTTTCCATTCCATCCTAAAGCTGCTTTAATTACTGCTTCACTGAAACGAGAATTTTGAGCAAATTTTTGATTAGGTAATTGAAAGTCGGCGTGATTGGTATAACTTCCTCCCAGCATCCATCGCAATTTCTGATTGGATTCTTTGTACATAAATCGCAAAGCTCCGCCCATTGTATTGGTTTGGGTAAACGACTGTAACTGAACAGAACGAGAATTGGTACTTGCGTATGGTTCATCCGAATAATACAGAACGCCACCCAATGCATCTGCTCCGTACAATAAAGAAGCTGGGCCTTTAATCACCTCAACTGCACCAATCCCAATCTCAGCAATTCCCATCCCGTGGTCACCGCCCCATTGTTGGCCTTCCATCCGCAAACCGTTCAATAAACTTACTACACGCATTCCTTGTAAACCACGA
>RFNX01000290.1 GCA_009926905.1 Flavobacteriales bacterium | reverse complement strand
ATCCTTAATTAAATATGAGCAACTTCCTGATTTTGTAAATTGACCAACTTCAATATTCAATAATCTTTCATAAAGCTGAATGGTATTGCCAAAAATTAAAACATTGGGATTTAACATTTTAATTTGTCTTTCTAACAAATCTGAATTTTTTTCTATGGACTCCCATAAATGTGCAGAATCGGTGTGGGTGAAATTTTTTGAAGGCAACTTTTGGGAGTTAATAAAAGCAACTTTTCGAACAACATCACACATGCCATGATTATCTCTTATATAGTCCATTTCCTCCCACTTTTGAAAATTATTATGAATACTATGAGAAATGTAAATCATTGGATGCCATGTAACCTTATGCTGTTCCTTGAATTTATATAAATAAAGATCTTCACCCTCTTTGAACATGTCAAAATAATCGTATCCACCACCCGTTCCATTTTCTTCATCATAAGGCTCTTTCAACATCCAAGCAAGACGAATTGGACTGTTGAAATAAAGCTCTGGCTTCATTACACCATCATATATTAATTCTCTTTTTGGTTCATTCATTCGCTCAGCCATTTCAGCTTTTAGAGCATCCGATTGTTTGTTAAACTCTTCGATGTTCATGGTTATGTTTTATTGTTTTACAAAACTCTTTGATTCTGACTCTATCCCATTTGAAACTATCTTGTATAAATAAACTCCGTTTGAATAGCTAGAAACATCTAAAATTAAATCATTAAAATTTGAATCCACTTGAAACGACTCTATCAAAACACCCGTTGAATTATAAATCTTCAACTGACCGCTTGTTTGACCGCTTGTTAATTGGTAGGGTATTGAGATGGTTTGCGATGTTGGGTTTGGAAAAGAAACGCCTGACAATTCACTAAATGAATTATTTGGAACTCCTAGATTGCTAGATGTTCCGGGCAAAGAATACACCTCTCTTATTGTATTAACATCTGATAGTATTAGTTTGTAATTATTAAGTCCTGCTGAATAAACACCATTGTAATATCGATTTGGAAAGTCCCTTATTACAGTGCCTGTTTCACTATAGATTTTTGTGTTCCATTGAACTGGTGAAGTTGTTGTAGTAGAATATACTATAAATTCAATTTGATTATCAAGATTGAATAGATTTTCAGATAGATTTGCAAAATAATAATTAAATCCATTAGCAATTGGCCAAGTTAAAGTCTTCCATAAACTATGATTAGTATTGTACAATTTTATTTGTCCCAAACTATTATCTGTTATCATATATTTGTAACCAGATGTAGATAATTGTATAGTACTTATAGTAGATGAACTATTTACAGTATAAGTATGTTCCAAATTAATTTGTGAATTCAAACGGAAAAATCCAAGTAGTAGTACGATTGATAGTGTGAGTTTTTTCATGTTTTTTTGAATTAATTATGTGTTAAAAGTATCTTATGACTCCGCCAAATTTTAATGTAGCAACTAAAATCTAAGCTTCTCCAAAAATATTTATTCAATCTACCAATCCAATTAAAATTTATTCCTAACTTAGGCTCAATAAAACTATTTTAGGCATGACAAATCAAGAATTAGGTGAAAACGTTAGAAAAATAAGAGAACTAAAAGGCTTTTCACAACAAAATCTTGCTGATGAAATTAAAGTAGATCAGAAAACAATTAGTCGAATTGAAAAGGGAGATTTATCACCAAAGTTTGAAACATTAGTTAGTGTATCGAAAGCATTATCAATTAGTCTAAGTCAACTTTTAGCATTTAATGAAAACATGATTTTCAATAATTATAGCCAACATCAGCAAGGAGGTCAATTTGTCGCTTATAATAACACAGAAATTGATAAAGTAGAAGAACTTTACAAGCAATTATTGAAAGAAAAAGACGAGGTAATCGAATTGTTGAAGGCGAGATAATCTATTTTTAGACTGAAACATTGTTTATCGGAAACATCAAGGAATTCAATTAATTTTCCAAGCGTTTTTTATTTTTTCTCTTGTTACAAAAGAACTATTTCACTAACTTAAAGTGAAAACAGGAAAAATGGAATTAATAACTAAAAAGGATTTACAAACTAAAATCTTTACCATTCGGGGTGTTCAGGTGATGTTGGATTATCATTTAGCAGAATTTTATAACGTGGAAACAAAGCGAATTAACGAACAAGTTAAACGCAATGAAAAAAGATTTCCTAAACGTTTTATGTTTCAATTAACCAATGTTGAATGGGTTTCAATTCATAGTCAACTTATGAATTTTGAAAATGAAAATAATTTGTGGTCGCAAATTGCGACCGCAAAAAGAAGAAGCTTACCATTTGTCTTTACGGAACAAGGTGTCGCTATGCTTTCAGCTGTTCTTAAAAGCGAAACAGCAGTGAATATTAGTATTCAGATTATGGATGCTTTTATTAAAATGCGTCACACAATTACTTCTAATTCCTTAGTAAATTTTCGATTGGAGCAAATTGAAACAAAACAATTAGAGTCAGATCAAAAATTTGAAATAGTGTTTAAAGCACTAGAACAAAAAACAAATCTTCCTACTCAAGGAATCTTTTTCGAAGGACAATTGTTTGATGCGTACGTCTTTGCTAATGAACTTATTAAATCTGCCAAAAGTTCAATTATTCTCGTTGACAATTACGTAGATGAAACGACACTTTTAATGTTGAGTAAGAGAAATTATACTTGTAAAGCCACAATTTACACTTACAAAATAAGTGCTCAATTGCAACTCGACTTAACTAGACATAATCAACAATATCCAACTATTGAAATAAAACAACTTCGAACCTCACACGACAGATTTCTTATTATTGACAATAAAGATTTGTATCACATTGGTGATTCTCTAAAAGATTTAGGTAAGAAGTGGTTTGCTTTTTCCAAAATAAATGAACTGCTTTCAGAATTACTAGCGAAATTACATTTAATATAAAACGAATAAATAATTGTAAAAAATTTAATTAGCTTTGAATAGTGAACATGCAACCAACAACTTATTCTGGAATTCTTATTGATTCCAACAACGGAAACCAACGCGAATCGGGCGAAATCAAAATCAATCCGAATGGCATTACGTTTACGTGTGAATCGCAAAAAGTAGAATTTTCCTTTCATTTATTGCAAATCACACACGGTGGAAACAACCGAGAATTGATTTTCTTTGCACATCCAAATAAAGAAGGATTAACATTTTACACCTCTCAAAAAGCAATTCTAAACGAACCTGTTTTTCACGAAGATCCTGAACTTAAAGCGCAAATAACAGTCGTAAAAAGTTCGAGACGAAAAATTATAATTGGAACCTCTGTTGCTTTTGGAATCGTGATTGCGATAATTGTTTCATTATTTTTATTGAAAGACACTTTTGTTGAAGCATTAGCACACAAAGCACCTAAAGAATGGGAAGCAAAAATTGGAGACAAACTCTTCGAAAGCTTGAAATATCAATACGAATTCATTCACAACGATTCGTTGGAACAAGAATTTCTTGTAGCCGCAAAACCGTTAATCGACCAAGTTAGAAAAGAAGGAACAAAAGTTGAATTCTATTTCATAAAAGACGCCACCATCAATGCCTTTGCTTTGCCAGGTGGAAAAGTAGTGATTCAAACAGGATTGATTGACCATGCAAAATCGTGGGAAGAAGTGTTGGGCGTTGTCGGACATGAATTGGCGCACGTTACCCGTCGTCATCACTTGCGTGGTGTTATCAATAATTTAGGTTTATATGTGATTGTTTCTTCCTTAATTGGCGACGTCAATTCAGCAGCTGGAGCAGTTATAAATACTGGTGGTGACTTGGCTTCCCTTTCCAATGATAGAGCTTTCGAAACTGAGGCGGACGAAACAGGAATGAACTACCTCATCGCTTCGTACATTGATCCCAAAGGAATGATTTCATTTTTTAAAACCTTGAAAAAAGAATCGGGAAGCAAAATGGACGATTACACTTCGTTTATGTCAACTCACCCAGCAACTTCTGATAGAATTAAGCACCTAAACGAACTATTGAAAAACAGAAAATACGATATTCGACCTGTCAAAGGCGATTTTAAGGCGTTTAAAAAACATATTAACCAACTAAAATGAATGTAAAAATAGAAGCAAAACCAGCATTTGCCTTTCTTCGGGTGGAACTTGCTCCGGGCGAAACGATTATCGCTGAAGCGGACGCAATGTCAACCATGTCGGCAGAACTGGACATGACCGCCAAATTCAATGGAGGTTTATTCAAAGGATTGATTAAGAAATTCCTTGGTGGCGAGAGTTTATTTGTGAGTCATTTCACGAACAATACTTCCAAAACTTTGAGCTTGACGTTGGTTCAAGCAACTCCTGGCGATATGGAGTGTAAAACCTTAAACGGTGAAAGTTATTGTTTGGAAAGAGGCGCTTACGTGGCTTCTGACCCAGGTGTTAAACTTGGAATTCGCTGGGCTGGATTGGGCTCTTTTATCGCACGTGAAGGACTTTTCAAATTGATTGTTTCAGGGACAGGTAATGTCTATTTCGGGGCTTACGGTGGAATCATTGAAAAAGAAATCAATGGTGAATACATCTTGGATTCAGGACATTTAGTGGGTTACGAAACTACTATGAAATTGAAACCACAACTTTCCAATGGTATCATTGGTAGCATGACAAGTGGCGAAGGTTTCGTTACAAAAGTTATCGGGAACGGAAAAATTTATCTTCAAACAAGAAATCTCTCAAGCTTTACTTCTTGGGTAAATCGTTATTTATAAACTATGGAAGAACTATCAAATACTGTTTCAAGAATGGACATTGACGTTAAATTTCCATTGAAACCTGGTGCTACAGCCGCAGAAATTACTTTGCGACCAGGACAAAAAATCATAGCTGAAGGCGGCTCCATGATTGCGATGAGCAGCAACATTAAAATGACCACGACCACGCAACAGAAAAAATCGGGAGGCATCATGAAAGGCCTAAAACGCATGATTTCTGGTGAAAATTTCTTCTTGAATCACTACGTAGCTGGAGATGAAGGTGGAAAAATTTGGTTGGGAACAACGCACGTGGGCGATATGGATTGCAAAGAACTCAACGGAGAATCTTTAGTAATTCAAGGGGGTTCTTATGTTGCTTGTAGTGAAGATGTTAGCATTGATGCAAGCTGGCAAGGATTTAAAAACTTGGTTTCAAAAGAAAGTATGTTTTGGGTAAAAGCGACTGGAAAAGGAACTGTAATTTTCAACTCTTTTGGAGCAATTTACACCATTGACGTGGACGGCGAACACATTGTTGACACAGGTCACATCGTTGCTTTTGAAGAAAGTTTAGCCTTTTCA
>RFNX01000105.1 GCA_009926905.1 Flavobacteriales bacterium | reverse complement strand
ATTAATGGAAGACCCTCATCTTTTTGATCGAATGGAGAAAATAGAGCAATTTACAAATTTTGCAATTTCCTCAGGTAAAGTGAGTCAAAACAAAGCTGTCATTACAATTCCTGTTGTTGTACACGTAGTTTATAATACAACGGCACAGAATGTTTCGGATGCGCAAATACAATCTCAATTGGACGTATTGAATAAGGATTTTAGAAAATTAAACACTGATTTGAATTTAATACCTTCAACCTTTTCAAGTTTAGTTGCAGATGCAGAGATAAATTTTTGTTTAGCAAATAGAGATCCTAGCGGAAACGCAACAACAGGAATTCTTCGAGTACAAACTACTAAAACTTCTTTTTCAACCAATGATGGCGTGAAATCTGCAACTACTGGTGGAAGTAATGCTTGGTCGACAAACCAATACTTGAATATTTGGGTGTGTAATATGAGTGGTGGGATTTTGGGATATGCACAATTTCCAGGTGGAGCGGCAGCAACTGACGGAGTTGTAATTGGCTATACTTGTTTTGGAACAACAGGAACAGCACAAGCACCATTTAATAAAGGAAGAACTGCTACGCACGAAGTTGGTCACTGGTTGAATTTACGTCACATTTGGGGAGACGCAACATGTGGTAGTGATTTAGTTACTGATACACCTGTCCACAACACATCTAACTATTCATGTCCTTCTCATCCTAAATCTAACTCATGTGGAACTTCCGCTGAAATGTTTATGAACTATATGGATTACGTGGATGATGCATGTATGCAAATGTTTTCCAATGGACAAAAAGCACGCATGCAAGCATTATTTGTTACAGGTGGTGCGCGTGCAAGTTTGGCAACTTCACCAGGTTGTTCAGGTTCTACTGGTGGCGGAACACCTACCCCAGCTTATTGTGCAGCAACAGGTAGCAATACACAATTTGAATGGATTTCAAATGTAAAATTCAATACAATTAACAATACAACAACAGGAAGTGCTGGATATGTAAATTACACTTCGATTTCTACTACAGTCAACAAGGGATCAGCATACAATTTAACTTTAACACCGGGTTTTGCAGGCACTGCTTATCCAGAATATTTTAGAGTATATATTGATTATAATGGCGATTTAGATTTTGTAGATGCCGGAGAACTTGTTTATACCTCGCCAGCAACAACTGCAGCTGTTACTTCTTCAATTACGATTCCAACTACTGCGATAACTGGCAATGTTAGAATGCGTATAATTCTGAAAGATGGAGCAATTACTAGTCCTTGTGAATCATTTACATACGGGGAAGTTGAAGACTATACACTTTCAATTCAACCAGCAAACACAACGTGTTCTGCTCCAACAGCTTTGACAAGTTCAACAGTTGGAACTACAACAGCAACAGTTTCTTGGACTGCTGTAACAGGTGCATCAAACTATACGCTTCAATACAAACAATCGACCACCTCAACGTGGACATCTGTTTCAACAACTAGTACAAGTTACAATTTAACCGGATTAACAGCATCAAAAACGTATAATTGGCAAGTGAGAACTAACTGTACGAGTGGAAGTAGTGTTTATACCACGGGGGCTAATTTCACAACTCAGGCTACGGTTCCTACTACATGTACAGATTCTTATGAAGCAAATAACTCCTTGTCTGCAGCAAAAACAATTTCAGTAAATACAAATATCTCTGCTAAAATTGGTACAAGCACAGATACCGATTGGTTTAAGTTTTCTAATACGTCAGCTGCGAAAAACATCCGTGTTACATTATCTAATTTACCTGCAGATTATGACATTAAATTGCACAATAGTGCAGGAACAGTTTTATTTACTTCGGAGAATACTGGAAATACAAGTGAGCTAATCAAATATAACAATGCACCAGTTGGAACATATTACATAAGTGTATATGGATACAATGGAACTTTCAATGCAAATTCATGTTATACATTACGTGCAGATATTTCAAGTACAGCATTTAAACA
>RFNX01000489.1 GCA_009926905.1 Flavobacteriales bacterium | reverse complement strand
CATTTGTTCAAAATACTTTGATAGCGCGCCGTCGAAAACTTGGTCAAATAACTTTTCCTTGTTTCTGAAATAGTAGTGAAGAAGTGCTTTGTTTATCCCAGCAGTATCAGCAATGTCCTGCATTCGAGCACCATACAAGCCATATTTCATAAAAACAACTTTCGCTGCTTCCATGATTTTCACTTCTGTATTGCTATCTTTTAACTTCATGTTTTAACCATTTGGTTAAAATAAAGGTATGAAACTTTTTGGAACCATAATTATTTGGACATTTTTATGTTTTTTTTGAAATTTCGAATTCCAGTTTACTTTTTACTGAATTCAGCTTATCTTCGTGCAAAGGAAAATCGACTATGCTTAAAATTGACATGCACACCCACATTATCCCAAAGGAAATGCCTAATTGGACGGAAAAATTTGGATATGGAAAATTCATAAATTTGGTTCACAACGACGATCGTTCAGCGGATATGATGCAAGGAGGTCAATTTTTTAGACGCATTCAAGAAAATTGTTGGAACGAAGAATTGAGAATAGGAGAGTACGAAAATTTCAATACACAAGTACAAGTTGTTTGTACGATTCCTGTGCTATTTTCTTATTGGGCAAAAACAGCAGATTGTGTTGAATTATCTCGATTTTTGAATGATCATATTGCCGATTTAGTCGCGAAATATCCTAAAAATTACATTGGTTTGGCCACCATTCCCATGCAAGATGCCGAAGCAGCGATTTTGGAATTAGAACGTGCAAAAGCATTTGGTCATGTTGGTATTCAAATTGGTTCAAACATCAATGATGAAAATTTAAGTGAAGAGAAATTCTTCCCGATTTTTGAAGCGTGTGAACGATTAGGTCTAGCTGTAATGGTTCATCCTTGGCAAATGATGGGATTTGATAGTATGAAAAAATACTGGTTGCCTTGGTTGGTTGGAATGCCCGCTGAAACTTCACGTGCGGCTTGTTCCATGATTTTTGGAGGTGTTTTAGAACGATTGCCAAATTTACGCGTTTGTTTTTCACATGCTGGAGGTTCGTTTTTACCAACATTAGGACGCATTGAGCACGGATACAATTGTCGACCGGATTTGGTTGCGATTGACAATCAAGTAAATCCAAGAGAATACTTAGGTAAATTTTGGGTGGATTGCATTACGCACGACATCGATGCTTTGAAGTACATTCTGAAAATGCAAGGTTCAAAACGTGTGTGTTTAGGTTCCGATTATCCGTTTCCTTTAGGAGATTTAGAAATCGGAAAATTCATAAAAGAAAGTGATTTACCGCAAAATACAATTGAAGACATTTTCTCACATTCGACTTTAGAATGGTTGGATTTGAAGAAGGAGCTTTTTGTATAATTGATTGCGGATTGCGGATTGGAAATTGCGGATTAAAGATTGCACATTGCGGATTGCGAATTAGCTCATTCCCTCATTCCTTATTCCTCATTCCCTCATAAAGTCCTAAAATCCTAAAGTCTTAACGTCCTAACGTCTTAAAGTCCTAAAATCCTAAAGTCCTAACGTCCAATTCTCTAATCAATCTCATATTTCAAACGCATCGTAATGTTTGCCGTTTTGCGACGAGAAGAAGTGTTGAAGCTACCGCCCCATTCGTATTCTTCTGCAGAATTTTCAGCAGTAATTTGGAACACACCCATTTCGGCGCTTTTCAATTTACCTAAACTTCCACCTCCATTTTCTGCGATTTTAACGGCGCGATCATACGCATCTTTCGTTGCTTGTTCGATCATTGTGATTTTCAATTGTGCCAATTTAGTATAGTAATATTCTGGTGCAAAAGAGTTTAGCTCAATTCCAGCATCGATTAATTGTGAAACTTCACGCGATGTTTTTTCTACTAAATCCACATTTTTTGATTGCACTTTTAAACTTTGAGTTAAGTTGTAACCTGTAAAATAAGAACTTCTTACATTTCCACTTTCATCGTATTCGTAGGCGAATTCCTTTTGAATATTTGCCGCTTCAAACACCATTTCGCTTTCTGTAATTCCTTTAGATTTCAAGTAAGATTTCACTTTTCGTACGTCTGCATTTAATTCAGCGTAAGCTTGTTTTAATTCCATATTTTTTTTCGAAAAATTAGCACGCCAAACGATTAAGTCAGAATCGAATGTTTTTTCGCCAAGTCCTGTTACACTGATAGTTGGATCCGCTTTACCTTTTGATAAATAGGAATTTCCAAGAATATATCCAGTTACGATTACAGCGAACATAATCATTATTGTTGCTGCGTTGGTTTTCAAAAAGTTCATGTTTTATTTTTTTTAATCGAATTTAA
>RFNX01000107.1 GCA_009926905.1 Flavobacteriales bacterium | reverse complement strand
CTCATTAACTAAGCGGCCTTCTTGTTCA
This sequence comes from Flavobacteriales bacterium, assembly GCA_009926905.1. GTDB lineage: Bacteria > Bacteroidota > Bacteroidia > Flavobacteriales_D > Crocinitomicaceae > UBA952. The sequence goes on along the minus strand of RFNX01000107.1, from coordinate 1,693 downwards.
CTTTTACTTCAAACAATTTTGGCCAAAATTTTCCTGTCATGTACAGTTTCTTATTCGTTGGATTGTAAGCAATTCCATTCAATACTTCACCGTTTCCTTTACCTTCACGTACTAATTCTGTGGCATCGATAATAGCGATAACTTTCCCTGTCGCTGGATCTACCACTGCCACATTATTTGAAGTCCATATATTAGCATAAATCAAACCGTCAACGAATTCCAATTCATTTAACCGCGCAATTGGACCTTGATCTGTATAAACTTCAATAGTTCGGATCACATCAAACGATTTCGGATCACGGAAATAAATGCGTTCTGAACCGTCTGACATGATTAAATTTTTTCCATCGTTACACAATCCCCAACCTTCGCCCGTGTATGCGAATTCTTTGATTGACTTCAAATCTTTTTTGTTGTAAACCAAACATTGTTGATTTTTCCAGGTAATTTCAAAAATCTCATCGCCTAAAATTGTTATTCCTTCTCCGAAATGTGTTGCATCTAATCCAATTTTTTGAACGATTGCACCCGTTTTTAAATCGACTTCTGCAACAATGCTCTCTCCTGCTTGATTGGGATCACCCGTACCTTCATATAATTTTCCATTATTAAATTCCAAGCCTTGTGTAAAACTTGTTTCTAAATGAGGAAAAGTAGAAACAATGCTTATTGACCATTGCTCAGGAACGATATCAGATAAAATGCGCACCAAACGTTGATCGGAATATTGTGTACCATCATTTCTTTTTCCAATTAATTCAATTGCATAAGCTCCAACTTGAAATTTAGAAGTGTTTAATCTATAAGTAATTATTCCCGATGGTGATTTCCATGATTGCAATTTCTCGCCTCCAAAAATTAAATCCAATTCATTTACTTCTCCTGTAACTTCAAAAGGGATTGCAAGTTCTTGTCCAAATTTTATCGCCAAATTTTCGTTGAAATTAAATTTGAATGCTTGTTCTTCAACTGAAACAGAAGGAGAAAAAACATAAGGATATATAAATGCTCCTATTAAACCTGCAACTAAAACGTAGATAAAAACCTTCTTCATAGTGTAAAATTGATTAAATCATTTTTTCGATCTCGCGACCGTTAATCATTCCATGCGATTCTGAGTAAATCACTTCCCCATTTCGAATCACGATTACCTGTGGAGATTGATGTTGCACACCACTTTTTTCTGCAATCAAATTTGATAAATCGCGGTAATTCAATAAATCTAAATAATAGCATTCAATTGCTTCGTTATTTAAAATTCCTGAGCCCTCAAATCGATTCAATGCCATTGTAGAAATGTTGCATCGCGTGCTGTGTTTGAAAAATAATTGTGCTTTTTCATAGCTCAATTCCCAACTATTATTCAATTGGATTTCACTCGTTAAATGTTCCCAAGCCATTAGATTCCAGGTGTAAATTGTTTCAAAAAGCGAATATCGTTTTCTGAGTATAAGCGTAAATCGGTTACTCTGTATTTTAATTGTGCAATGCGTTCCACTCCCATTCCGAAAGCGAAACCTGTAAATTCTTTTGCATCTATTCCGCAAGCGTCGAGAACATTAGGATCCACCATTCCACATCCTAATATTTCCAACCAGCCTGTGTATTTGCAAACATTACAACCTTTTCCATTACAAAGTGTACACGAAACATCCACTTCCGCACTCGGTTCAGTAAATGGAAAATAAGAAGG
>RFNX01000365.1 GCA_009926905.1 Flavobacteriales bacterium | reverse complement strand
ATCATATATTTGTAGATAAGAGAGAAGGGACATGAAGGTTGACAAAATTTATTTAAAATCGGGTAGTAAGTTTTCTGAAAAAATAGTGGATTGGGCAGCAGCGAGAGCAAAGGAAGTTGTAACGATTGCTGATAAATTTCACGAATCATTTGATTCAATTGATAGTATGTTGATTTTTAATGAGAATCAGTCATTGAGTAAGGAAATTTCAGACATTAAATCATTATTCGATAAACAACAAAAAGCAGTTCACAAGATTGATATTAATGGAACCTTGATGGTTGGAATGTCAAACTTAGATCTTTGGGCAGAGCAATCAAAATGCAAACATTTACTGATTATTGGTGGTGACGAATTGGTGAAAAACCACAATTTAGAACGTTACATTGATGCTACAAAGTAATTTACGAATATATTATTGGAATTAAAGATTGAAAAGTGAATTTAAAACTACTTCTTTCTCAATGTGATCTCAGTAATTTCAGGATAAATCCCAACTCTTCCTGGAAATCCTAGATAGCCAAAACCTCTGTTTACGTACAAATATTGCTCGCCAACTTGGTACAATCCAGCCCATTTTTTGTATCTCAATGAAACAGGACTTAATTTAATTCCAAAACGTTCAATTCCAAACTGCATGCCGTGTGTGTGACCCGAAAGTGTTAAATCAACATCTGTGTCAAGTACTTGCAAATCAAAATGACTTGGATCGTGTGAAAGCAATAATTTAAAAGCATCTGAAGGAACGTTTTCAAGTGTTTTGTGTAATTCTCCACTTTGACGAAAAGGCGCTTTACCCCAATTTTCGACTCCTAAGATCCAAATTCCTTCGCCCAATTTTACCGCTTCATTTAATAAAGGAGTGAATCCAATTTTTTTGTGAATCGTGATAAGTTCGTTTAAATTCTGCTGTTTTTGAATTTCAGTTTCCCATTTCACATAGTCGCCATAATCGTGATTTCCAAGAATACTGAATTTCCCTTTTTTAGCTTTAATTTTTGAAAAAATAGGTTCCCATCCGTGCATTTCATTAGCTGCATTGTTCACTAAATCGCCAGTAAATACAACGTAATCAGGATTCAAATTGTTAATTTTCTCAATTGCTTTTTCTACTTTTTCATAATTATTAAAGAAGCTCCCAACATGCACGTCACTAATTTGTACGATTTTCACACCATGTTGATCCTCTGGTAAATGAGCAAAAGCTAAATTAACTTTATGTACTTTCCAATTCCATCTTCCATAGAAAATTCCAAAAAGTATCGAAAGAAATAACCAAGCAGAAAGTGTCCATCCCAATGTATTTAACCATTCATTTTTTGTAATCACAAAACCAATTCCAGGTAATAAATATGCTAGCGCAGGTACGCCACTTGCAATCATGGCACCCATGGCATAAAAAGCAAAACGATAATCTTTTGTGTTACGTTTTCTAAAATAACGCATCATTATAAATACAGAAGCGGCAAAAAACAGTAATTGAAATGCACCTAATATCTCTATAGCCAAAATTCCGCTAGAAAAAAATGAATGTGAAAACAGGGCTTGGCTGCCAATAATTAATACGAAAACAATAATAAAAAACATGCTTAGATTTTAGTTTTGCAAAATTAGGCGACTCACAGAACAAAACCTACATATATTACTAATGTTCGTTAAAAGTTCGTTTAGATAAGCCTACTGAAAAAGTATAATTTAAACTGAATGATATTAAAATCAATAGAGGATTCAATTTTAACAATTGAAATCTTGTAAAATCTTAAAAAACAATTGTATTACTATGACAGAAATCTACCTTAACAAGTTTACGTGACCAATTTTTTGGAACACTTTATAGTCGTATTGTTCAAATGTTAATATCCACGTATAAGTCCCATCTTGAGATTTCAATCCTCTGTAAGTTCCGTTCCAGCCTTCTGTCAAGTCGTTGCTTTCAAAAATCTTTTCACCCCATCTATCAAAAATTTGAACGTTAAATTTCTTAACTGCTCCAGGGTCCGAAAATACGACATTCCAAACATCATTTGTTCCATCACCATCAGGAATAAAGGTGTTCGGTGCCCAATAAACAGGATCATTATTAAATATAATAAGTTGATATGCCGTATCTACACAATCGTCGATAGATATGGCAATCAAAGTTATCATAAATGTATCTTGTGTACTTGCTGGATATTGATGATTCCCAGGTTCGAAGTAGTATTGATTTGTTGGCGAATCACCCAAATTCCAAATGTAGAAAGCTGCACCTTCGCTAATATTTGTAATATTTGAAATTCCTCCTCCTTGAGACAAAATTGTTGGGTCGGCATTAATTCCTGCAATTGGACTTTGGTTTACGGTTATGAGGTTATCATAAGTCACAGAATTAGTACAACCGTTTGAGTCGCTTGCTGTTAATGTAACATCGTAAATTCCACCAGTTTGGTAAATATTAACAACACTATCACATTCGGTATATGTATTACCGTCTCCAAATTGCCAACTACAAGAATAACTAGTTTGAGATGTATTTGTGAACTGAACAGTCATTGGACTACAACCAACCAAAGCATCGACATCAAACGATACTTGTAAAATTGGTGGTTCATTTAAGACAGTTGGTAGTAAAAACACACATCCGTTTGCATCCGTAATTGTTACGTTATACGCTCCTATTGCAAGAGAATCAATACTTTGACTAGTGTCTCCATTTGACCAAGAATAATTATAAGGACTTGTTCCTCCAGTTGGATTAGCTATCAATTGACCATCACTGTAACCAAAACATAAAGGTTCAATTGCTGCGTATGTTGAGCTGAGTGGATTTATAGGTTGATCTATAGTAACACTTTCCGAGTAAGCACAGTTATTAATATCAAGTACTGAAAGTGTATAAGTTCCAACAAGTAATGAATCAATGAACAATGTTTCGTCACCTGTATTCCAAATGTAAGTGTAAGGCGAGGTCCCACCTGTAATATTTGATGTTATCGTTGCAGTTGAATCTCCATAACAAGCAACATCTTGAACCAAATATTGTATATCAATTGGCGAAGCAGGTTGCGATAAGATTACCATTATCGAATCTTTACAATTATTCGCATCTTTTACAATTGCTTCGTAAATTCCAGATGGAATATTTGATAAATCTTCGCTAACCGAAAATCCATTATTCCAATTAAAAGCATAATTTGAGGTTCCTCCTGTTACTGTGAGATCAATTGAACCTGTTGTTGCTCCGTTACAAAGAATATCAACGTGTGTTTCTGAAAGTGTTAAAGGATTTGATGGTTGTGTAATAGTTGATGAAATACTGTCTATACAGCTATTGAAATCCGTTACAATTACTTGATAATCTCCACTAAGTAGGTTTAAAATATCTTGAGAAGTTGAAGCATTACTCCAGCTATATAAATAAGGTGCTGTCCCTCCAACAACTGTTAGATTTATAGATCCAGATGCATTTCCAAAACAATCTACATTTGCTTGTGAAATTGTCAAAATTAATGGCTGTTGCGGTTGTGTTAAGGTAAACGGAAAGTTAACTTGGCAATTGTTTGAGTCAATAATTTGCAAAGTAAATGTGCCAAATTGTAGTGAATCTATATCTTGTGTAGTTTCTGAATTATTCCAAATGTATTGATATGGCAAAACTCCACCCAAAACAGAAACATCAATGCTTCCATTATCTCCGCCAAAACAGCTTATGTTGGTCAATTGAGCTGTAGCATTTATAGGCGTAGGTGATGTAATTATTGCATTATTAACTGTATTACAAAGATTAGCATCTGTTACCGTGAGAATATAATTTCCATTGCCAAGAGAATCAACATCTTCTGTTGTTTCCAAATGTGACCATGAATAGTTATAAGGTGCTGTTCCTCCGGTTGCAGTTGCGTCAATGCTTCCTAAAGTGTTTCCTGAACAAAGATTGTTAACTTGAGAAAGCACAATATTTAAAGCTGAGTCCGGTTGATTAATAATTGTTGTTGCAGTAAACGTACATTGGTTGGCATCCTTGACCGTTACAGCGTAGTTTCCAGCTGGTAAATTCCCAATGGTTGCGGAGGTTTGTCCTGTGTTCCATAAGTATGTATAGTTTCCAACGCCACCTTGAGCAAAAACAGAAACACTTCCTGTTGATGCTGCATAACATAATACATTGATTGAGTCTGCATTAGCGATTAGAGCACTTGGTTCAGTTACGTTAACTGCTATTGATGAGGTGCACAGATTTGCGTCTGTTACAATGACGGAATAGCTTCCAGAATTTAGATTTAAAGCAGTACTCGTTGTGGCTCCATTATTCCATAAGTAAGAGTAAGGAGTTGTTCCTCCAAAGGCATTCACGGTTGCAGTTCCTGATGAATCTCCATGACATAGAACAGGCGTAAACGAATTGGTTAAAGATAAAATTGCTGCTGGTTCTGTAACTATTATTGTAAAAGTTGCTGTACAATTTTTCAAATCTTTGACAGTTACTGAATATGTTCCAGAAGTAAGACTATAGATTTCAGCGGTGGTTTCTCCGTTGCTCCAAAGAAACGTATAGTTAGAGTTTCCACCACTAGGTACTATTCTAATTTCTCCATCTGAACCACCTCGACAACTCACATTTTTGACTATTTGACTAATGCTAATTGGAGCACTTGGCTGACCGACATTGACAGTTAAGGAATCCACACATTGATTAGCATCTGTTAAAGTAAGCGTATAATTTCCAGTTATCAAACTTGAAAGATCTTGAGTGGTTGCACCCGTATTCCAACTGTAAGAATAAGGTGTGACTCCACCTGCAGGTGTCATATCGATTGAACCATTGTTTCCTCCAAAACAACTTACATCAGTTATTGATTGCCCAATTACAATATCTAAAGGTTGTAAAATAGTCGTAGAATAATTTGCCGTACAATTACTGAAATCAGTTACAATTAAGCTATAAAATCCAGTTGGTAAACTACTTAAATCTTCAGTCGTGGCGCCATTCGACCAAGAAAAAGTATAAGGAGTTGTTCCTCCAGATGTAATTATTGATATCGCTCCATTTGTCTCACCATAACATCTAACATCTGTCTTTATTCCTTGTACTGATAAGGAAGTCGTTGGTTGTGTGATAATTGTTGATATAAAAGATTGACACTGATTTCCATCAGTCACGGTAACATAATAATTTCCGGCGCTTAAGTTTGAGAGGTCTTGGGTTGTGACAGCGTTATTCCAATTGTATGTATATCCGATAGTTCCACCAGTAACGTTTAAATCAATTGATGCATTACTAAATCCAAAACAACTTACATTTAAGTGCGTTTCGCTTAAAACCATTGTATTTGATGGATCAAGTATTGTTATTGATTTTGATGTTGAACAGTTATTTGCATCCGAAATCGTTGCAATATATGTTCCAGAAGCTAATTGTGTTAAGTCTTCAGTTGTTGCGCTGTTATTCCAATTTATTGTGTAGCCACTAGTTCCACCACTAATTGTAAGATCAATTGAACCTTGTAATGCTCCAACGCATAA
>RFNX01000476.1 GCA_009926905.1 Flavobacteriales bacterium | reverse complement strand
AATTGGTAGATACAGCATGGATTTGAATCAACACGATTTGCCAATTTCATTAATGATTGTTGGCTGCGTTTTCGCGTTTATCGGTTCTTTTTACGGAAAGAAAATCTTTGATAAAAGTTCCAATTACAACGTTCGTTTCGTTGTTGCCATTTTCTTAATCGGAATGGGAATCGTTACCCTTTTAGGAATTTCAGCTTAGTTTTTGGTTTTCTTTTCCTTTTTAGGTTTCTCTTTTTTGCCTTTCTTTTTCTTGTTATTATCGTTGACAATATCTTCTGGATTGTCATCAAGCGTTGTAGATTGCTGTAAATCTTGTTCTTTCTTCGCTTTCTTGTCAACGCGTTCTAAAATAACATGTTTCGCTCCTGTTAATTCTTCATACTCAATTTCTTCCACAATTTTTCCTTTTTCGTAAACTGTTGTATGTCGAGGTTTTCCATCGGGGAAATTCAAAGTTTGTGTACCTTCTGGTATGTCTTTTTTGAAGAATTCACGCGATAAAACAATTCCTTTATCGGTCGTCGTTTTAAATTCTCCATTTTTCACATTCATGTTCCAATTTTCAACACGAGCTTCGAGCCCATTTGGGTAATAAAATTTCCAAGTTCCGTGTTTTTTTCCATCAACGAAATTCATATCGATTTCCATTTTTCCGTCGTAATTATACGTTTGATGTTTGCCATTCAACACTCCATTTTTATAATAAACAACTTTTGCCAATTTCGAATTCTCAAAATATTCTTTCTGAGGCCCGTCGTAAACGTTGTTTTTATAAGAAATTATTTTAATGGTATCGTTTTTTGGATTGTTTTCATACAAAATATACAAACCATCTAATTTGTCTAAATAATGAGAAACTTCAATTTCTTTGCGGCCAGTTGAATCATAGTAAAAAGTACTTTTTCCATTCAATTTTCCTAAAACGAAAGTCTGTTTGGATTGCATGCATCCTGATTCGTAATAAGATTCACCAGTGCTGTCTCGTTTTCCATTTACAACGATTATCTGTTCTTGTAAAACCCCGTTTCTGTAACATGCAGAACATTTGCCATTAAATGGAGTGGTGTAATCCCGTTTAGAAAGATAGGTATTTGTTTTGTCGTCATAAGCTACAAGCTCATTGCAGTTGGTGACCAACCTTAAATCGCATATTTTCTTTTTCTTATAACAAGGTTCGTTTTGAGAAAATGTGCTCATCGAAACAAAAACAAGTAAATACGATATAATACTGAATTTCATAGTGTTGGATTTAAGTAGCTTATCTTTTTAATTTTTCCATCGCCGTTTTCATTTCTTCAGGAACAGGGATTGTTTTGTGCGCAATCGAGTCAAATGTCACCATGACAGAAACGCCTTTTGTGTAAATTTCACCATTCACTTTAACTTCGTAATTCAAGCGAATACTTTTGCTGCCGATATCTTCCAAAAACATCGTGATTTCTGGGGTATGTTCAATTAAAATTGGTCGGATGTAATCAATTTCATTTCGAACTAATAAAACGCCGTGTGCTTTCCAATCCCAAGTTAGACCTAGTAATTCTTGGAAATAGTGCACGCGTGTCATTTCAAAATAACTTAAATAAACAGCGTTATTAACGTGTCCCATCACATCTATATCAGCGAATCGTACTTGTATTTTAGCGGGTTGTATCATTTGTCAAATTTTTCAAAAATGGAATTATTACTTTTAAATTCTATGACGATTTCCTTCATTTTAGAAACCAAATCGTCGTTGTTTTGTGATGAAATTAAGGAAATTAACTCATCTATCAAAATCAGTTGTGTGCTGTTGTTTTCTCGCGTTTTCGCAATTAATATTTTGGGATGATGTGTTGCTAAGGTATTTTCCTCATTAGCAAGTAGTTCTTCATACAATTTCTCGCCTGGTCGCAAACCTGTGAACTTGATTTTGATGTCTTTGCCTAATTCCAAACCACTTATGGAAATCATTTTTTTAGCTAAGTCAACGATTTGAACTGATTCACCCATATCAAATACAAAAATTTCGCCACCATTTCCCATTGTACCTGCTTCTAAGACCAATTGACAAGCCTCTGGAATGGTCATAAAAAAACGTGTTATGCGCTCATCGGTTACAGTAATTGGACCTCCATTTTCGATTTGTTTTTGAAAAAGTGGAATGACAGAACCGTTTGATCCTAAGACATTTCCAAAGCGTGTAGTGATGAATTTCGTTTGATGCAATTGGTTGATATGTTGCACATAAATTTCAGCAATGCGCTTTGAAGCACCCATCACATTCGTTGGATTTACAGCTTTATCTGTTGAAATCATTACGAATTTTTCAACTTTATATTTAACTGAAATGTCGGCAATGATTTTTGTTCCTTTCACATTGTTGAGAATCGCTTCGGCAGGATTTTCTTCCATCAATGGAACGTGTTTGTATGCAGCTGCATGGAAAACCAATTGCGGCAGATAATTACTGAACAGTTTATCAATACGTTCTAGATTACAAATGTCACCCACAACAATTTGAAAGTTAAGCTTTGGAAAATCTGTTTTAATCTTGAATTGAATATCGTACAACGGTGACTCGGCTTGGTCTAAGAGAATCAGTAATGACGGTTCAAAGTGTGCAATTTCGTTCACGATTCCACTTCCGATTGAACCTGCCGCGCCACTTACCAATATCACTTTTCCTTTCAGTTCATTTTTGATGGGTTCAATGTTCAATTTGATGGATTCTCGTCCAAGCAAATCTTCGATGTTCAATTTAGAAAGTTGTTTGGTACTGAATTCGCCATTGATCCAAGATTTCGGATTGGGAACTTTTTGAACAATCAATTTTAGATTCAAACACTTGTCTATCAAACGTTTTTGATTTTCTAATTTTGGTTGTTGAATGGCAATAATTACAGTGTTGACTGCATTTGCTTGAACAATTTTCTCTAAATCGTCAGTACTGTAAACTTTTGTGCCTTCAATCCGTGTTCCATTTAATTTCGGATTATCGTCAATGAAACCAATGATTTCTTGATTGTTTCGCGTGTCGTTTTCAATCGTTCGTTTGGTAATTATTCCAGAAACTCCAGCGCCATAAATCAAAACGTTTTCTGCTCCTATATCGCTTTTTATCGATTCCAGATACATCAATTTAACTATGAAACGACTTCCAACTGTGAATGCAAAGCTTACCAAAAATTCCATCACTAAAATGGACATTGGAAATAAGAAATAGCCGTCAATATAGTAGAATCGAATCAAACCGCCAACGAGATAAATCAACGTACAGGTCAAAACAGCCCAAAAAATGCGCTTTAAATCTTCAGTGCTTGTAAAGCGAACAAGTCCTTTGTGAATTTTGAATAAATAGAAAACCAAAAAACGAACTCCAAAATAGAATAAAATTGATTTCGATAATACCAACCATTCTTTTTCAATTAGGGTTTTATCTGCCTTTAAATCGAAACGAATTAAATAGGAGAACGCCAAGCCAGTTGCAGCTATAAGCAAATCAAAAACAACAATAACCCAACGTGGGGTTCTGGAACGAAAGTTTAAAAAACTCAAAATAATTTTTATTCTTGATTTATTTCTAGCTAGCCTCACAAAG
>RFNX01000414.1 GCA_009926905.1 Flavobacteriales bacterium | reverse complement strand
AATTTGCACCGTTTAACCAAGAATTTGTAACCATTTGAGCATGAGGCCCTCCATAAACATAAACTAAAACTGGATATTTTTTTGAAGCATCAAAATTGCTTGGTTTAATCATTCTGTAATACAATTTCGAACCATCCTTACCTGTCAAAGTTCCAATTTCAGTCGTACCAATCTTGTATTCGCTCAATTTGTCTTTATTGTTCACTAACAATTTTGCTTGTTTTCCATTGATTGAATTAATCTGAGCTAAGTGAGCTATCGTTCCACTACTAAACGCATCGTAAAAATGTAAACCGTCTGCTGAAAAAATAGCATTGTGCGTTCCTTCTTCTGAGGTTAGTAAAGTTGATTTTGATTTTTTAAAGTCGAATGAATAAATAAGCGTATTCATCGCATTATCACCAGTTGCTTTGTAGTAAACTGTTTTTCCGTCTTTACTTGCACCAAAAATTTCTTTCACAACAAAATTATGATTGGTCAGTGTCGTTGAAATCCCGGAAACAAAGTCATAATAATAAAGATTATTGAAACCACTTTTCTCCGAAATCCAAATGAAATTATTTGAATTAGAATTTGGGAAAAACGCTTCATGTTCTGGTTCTACCCATTTTTCATTCTGTTCCTCTAAAATTGTTTTTACAAAAGTTCCATTATTAGCATCGTAAATGTTTAACCAATAATGATTTTGACCACGATTTACTTCTGCAATCATAACATATTTATTATCAGGAGTGAAACAGAAATTCGTTAAATAACTGTCAGCTTCACCTCTTGGGGAAATAAACAAAGTAGTACCAGAACTTACATTATATAAACCAACTTTTGGACGCTCCGAACCTTGACCTGCCATTGGATATTTTATTGAAACTAATTCACCAGGAGTTTTATTTACATCCAAAAGAGGGTAATCATGTACATTGCTTTCGTCTTTTTGATAAAAGGCTAGAATCTGTCCATTTGGCGACCAAAACAATCCTTGTGAAATACCAAATTCATTTCGAGCAATCGTTTGACCTGAAACTATATTTTTGTCCGAATTACTTGTTACTTGAACTTGTTTTCCTTCAGTTGTTTGCAGGTAGATATTATTTTCTAAAGTGTATGCAATTTGATTCGATGCAGAATGAAAAAGACTATTTTCTGCTTTGTCGTCTAATTTCTGTAAGATTGTTCCAGTTTTTGAAGTCAAATCATAACGAATGTAAACAGAGCTATTATTCAAGAAAAATTCATGTTCATTTATCCATTCTAAACCGACAAATCCAGTGAATTCAACTCCAGAAGCTTTATTTATATCTGCGATGTTTGCAAGTTCAATATCTTCTTTGCTTTTGACATCTGATTTAAAAAGCGTTTGCCAGTTTTTACTCACGAATGAATAAGCTGAAGTATTTGGAATCCATTGAAAGTTCGTAATCCTATCAGGAGCAAGACTTCTTCCTTGTAACATCACTGCATCTTTCAATGTTAATTCTTTTAGCTGTGCAATGGATATAAAACTAAAAAATATGAAAAGTGGTAAAATTAAGCGTCTCATTAGCGTTGAATAAATTGGTTAAAAAATGCTTCAATTGGTTTTCCTGCTTCGTAACATTCCAAAATTATTTTATCTAAAACTGGACTTTTAACTGATTGTGCTGGAAATTCAGCAAAGAAGTAAAATTGTTTATTGTAGATTAAGCTTTCATTCTCAGCGATTTCTTTCAAATAGGAGGGAAGCACCTTATTTTTTTCACCTCGAATTTCACCAAAAGTGCTCTTAAATTTCTTCGAGGAGTACAGTTTTTTAAATTCGTCTAAATTATCTGCGATTCCTTCACGAAGCGCTTCAAGTCCTTCTTTATCAACTTCATAAACGCCTCCATAAGCTCGAATGTGCTCAGGTCCAAGTTCAAAATAAACGCCATTTATTGCCTTACTTTTTTTTCCACCTGGTGTTATAACTGCAGAGCACATCATTTTGTAAGGAGCTTTGTCTTTTGAGAAACGAATGTCGCGATTGATTCTAAAAATACAATTTTTAGCTTCTAAATCTTTGAACGAGGCATCGGTTTTAGCAATCTCATTTATAAGATGTTGTGTGAAATTATGGAAAGGTTTTTTGATATTTTCTTCGTATCGTTTGCGGTTCAAATCAAACCAATCTTTGTTGTTATTTCCAGCTAATTCGATGAAAAAATCTAAATAATCTTGAGAAAAAAAGGACATAGTTAAAATGTAATTTACTTTACGAAAATAACTAAATAATAAGAATAACCTACGAATGAAGAAAGAGAAATTGAATTTACTTTTTGACTGTAAATGTCACTTTTCTATTCAAAGCACCAAAAAGCAATTTATTAGTTCCATTTGTATTGATGGCAACTTTATAAGAAACAATAAATCGTTCTCGATTAATTCCCTTTTTTACCATGTAATCAACACATTCATTAACACGTTTTAATGAAAGTTTTTCATTTACTGATTGAGATCCTGTTTGATCAGCAACACCAACAGCACTAACATTTAGTTTAGGGTTTTCAACGAGTAACTTAACTAACAAATCAAGTTGATTCAATGCTTTTGTGCTGAGTATGGAAGAACCAATTTCAAAAAACACCTCGCTCAATAGGGTTTCTTTAACTTCAATTTCTACTTGATTTTCTAATGGTTTTTCGTTCTTGATTTCTGGGACAGTTTGAAGAATAATTTGTTTTTCAATAATACCATTTTCTGGACAACCATGATTTTTTTGTGTTCCTTTTAAAGACGGACAATCATCAGTTATGTCTGGTATAAAATCACCATCTGCATCCGGACAACCTTTATATGTTCCAACTATTTCTGGACAAATATCAAATTCGTCTGGAACACCATCTTTATCTTTATCAGGTTTTGATGAATCTTTATAAACAATTTTAAATGTTGTATCTTTATCAGAGTTAGTAACTGAATTTATAACTGATGGCTTTTGTTTTGTAGTAATTTCAACCCCACTAAGATTACCTATAGTTACTCCTCTTGAATCAACCGTTGCGCCAGGAGCTGTATTTGGTTCATCATCTTGATAATTACTTACTCCATCACCATCAAAGTCTTCGAGTTTTAGTTTGAGTAATTCAAGTTCTGATTCAAGTAAAACAATTTTTTGAAGATTTTTATCAACCTCATTGGTTGTTTGCACCCAATCAGCATGTTGTTTGTTTTTTCCAAGATAGTAAGATCCCCCAATAGAG
>RFNX01000543.1 GCA_009926905.1 Flavobacteriales bacterium | reverse complement strand
CTAATTTATCTATGTAAAAAAAGCCCAATTAAGTAACTCAATCAATAAAAAAAGTATAATCGTTGTTGCCATAGAAGCCCACATAACTTTAATTCGTGTTTTTGTTTCTGGTGCAAGTTCATCCCAATCTTTCATTTTTACTGCTTTTAAATTAAATTGGGTGATGAATTTAATTTGCAATAATGACACCCAAAGAACCATTACAACAAATATTCTTAAATATTAGTCGTAAGCTACTTTGGTAACTTGTTCTTTACTTTCCGCTTTCCAATAAAGGAGTTCCTTTTCTTGGAACATAGCATTTTTAAGAAACGACATGAATTGTGAATTGTCGTTTCTGTGATTGTAGTGCCATTCATACTCAATAAGATAAAACGGTAAATACTTTCTTGAAATAGCTTTATAGCTACCTTTAATACCATTCTTTACATACGACCAAAACCCCTCAATGGTATTGGTGTGTGTTAATCCTTTGCTGTACGCTTTTGAGTGATTTACCTGTAAGTGTTCGATGTATTCACTTAGGTTTTTGTAGGACTTAAATTCGTCTGTTATTAGTACTGAATCGTCTTCAATAACAGCGTTTTTAATCATGTTTAAAAGGTTACGTTTGCTTAGTTTTTCGATAACCTTAACTTTTACGCTACCTTTCCTTTCAACTATTCCTGCGACCGAAATCTTTTTAGTTCCACGACCTCTTTTGTTGTCAACCCTTGCAAGAATTGGAACATTATCAGGTAAGTTTCTCTTTCTTGGTTTACCACCGAAATAACTTTCGTCCATTTCAAGGATTCCGTGAAGTTTCGTTTCTGGTAAAAGCATTCCAACCCTCAAACGCATCAATAAATAGTATGAAGTTTTGTAAGTTGTGCCTAAGCTACGTTGTAGTTCTTTAGCTGAAACACCACCTTTACCATTCAAAAAGATTGCGATTGCCATAAACCATTTGGGTAAAGACAGCCTTGTATCTTCAAAAATAGTATCGCTAAACACCGAGAATGTTTTTAAGCATTTTCTACAAGCGTGTCGTCCCATCTCGCCTTTAGCGTTTCTTGTTTCGTTAGAACCGCAATTTGGACACTTTACAACTTTGCCCCATCTGATGTTTTCTAGCAATTTCAAGCATTTGAGCTGTGTATTGTAGTTCTTTGAAATCTCAATTAAATTTGTTGCCATGTTATTGTATATTAGTTAGTTAGATTAATAAATAATCCGTAATAAGGATAGGTGCGATGTTTTTTGTTTTCTAAAATGAATATTTTTATGTCACCCTCCTCATTCCTCCCTCAAGGGAGGAGGTTTCAAATCTCACTTTGAATCAGAAATTTATTCTACATTTTACATTATCAATTTTTCATTCATCTTTTAACTTTCATTCTACATTCTTCATTCTCAATTCTACATTTAATTTACCTAATTTCACACCCTCAACAAAAAATGGAGCTTTCACAACTACTTAAGACCTTTCAAAACTTAAAGCAAGTCGATCAAACGGCAGCAGCTTTGAGCAAGGCAAACGCACGTGTTCACTGGAAAGGTAACGTCGGTTCGTCGCGAAGTTTAGCCGCAGTTTCCGTAGCACAGCAGTTGCCAAGTCACCAATTGTTTATTCTCAACGACAAAGAAGAAGCCGCCTATTTCCTCAACGATTTAGAAGGACTTTTCCCCGACGATAAACGCATTTTGTTTTACCCAGCTTCCTATCGTGTTCCTTATCAATTGGAGGAAACGGACAACGCAAATGTCGTAACACGCGCTGAAGTGCTGGAACGTATTGCCAACGGTTCAAATACGTGGATTGTGACGTATCCCGAGGCACTTTTTGAGAAAATTCCAACGAAGAAAAAACTCGTAGAAAACACCTTGCGCGTTGAAGTTGGAAAAACGTATTCCATCGATTTTATTAATGAATTGTTGTTGGAATATCACTTTGACCGCGTTGATTTTGTGTACGAACCGGGACAGTTTTCCATCCGTGGAGGAATTGTAGACGTGTTTTCGTATGCCAACGATTTTCCGTTCAGAATTGAGTTTTTTGGGGATGAGGTAGAATCCATTCGAACCTTTGATGCCGCGACGCAAATATCGATTACCACTCATAATTTCTTCAACGTCATTCCAAACATTCAAGGACAAATGACCTTGGAAGGAGTCGCTTCGTTGTTTGAATTCATTGGAAAAGCAACCACAGTTTGGATCAGTTCTTACGAGCGATTGACCACGATTTTGGAACGTGAATACGACAAATCAGTTGAGATTTACACCAAACTTTCTGACAACGTCAAACGCACTTTGCCTTCGGATTTATACGTACATCCGAGCGAATTGAAAAAGACTTTTGACAATTACCCAAGCGTCGAGTGGGGACCTGATTACCATTTCAAAGCAAGCGAAACCATCACCTTTGATTTTCAAGCACAGCCAACGTTCAATAAGAATTTTGACCTACTGAAAACGGATTTGTTGGCAAGACAAAAGTCGGGTTCGCAAAACTTGATTTTTTCCAATCAGCCACAGC
>RFNX01000108.1 GCA_009926905.1 Flavobacteriales bacterium | reverse complement strand
CATTACTAGTTGATCGTCGCCGTGCCAAGAAGATGATAGAAAACGAGCTCTAATGTGGGCAATCGCCATCAATCCAACTTCAGGTCACGGAAAAGGTTCCCTTTACGCCACCAAGGTTATTGATTACTTAAGTACTAACAATCTCGCATATCAAACTTTTGCTGCCGGATCAGCAAAATCATTGATGCAGGATTTAGAAGAGTTCTTGGATAGCAATCAATGCAAAGGCGTTATAGCTGTCGGAGGCGATGGACTGGCTCATTCGGTACTACAAGTTGTTGTGCCGAGAAGTATTCCCTTTGCATGTGTTCCGGCAGGGACCGGCAATGACATTGTTCGATCTTTTGGCTGGTCACTTGATGAGATTGATAGTTTTCTAAATCGCGTGACCAACAGCCCAGCCTCTCGAATAGATCTCGGTAATGTCGATTCTGAATGGTTCGCCGCGATTCTTTCGACAGGTTTTGATTCAGTGGTAAATGAAAGAGCCAACGCCTTAGCGTGGCCGAAAGGACCACAGAGATATAACGTCGCAATAGCGCTGGAACTTCCGCGTTTTGCGCCGATCGAATACGAAATTGCTACGGACACCCGTACCTTTACAACTAAAGCGATGTTGATTGCAGTAGGAAACGGTCGCTCATATGGGGGAGGGATGTTGGTCTGCCCTCAAGCCAAACTTGATGACGGACTTTTCGATGTGATGATTCTGAAACCAGTGAGTAAGATTGAATTTCTCAAAGTTTTCCCAAAGGTCTATTCCGGATCCCATATCACTCATCCGCAGGTGGAGATATTTCGTACCAAGAAAATTTCGCTGGCGGCTAAGGCGATTGCTTACGCGGATGGCGAGCGAATCGGTCCAGCTCCAATATCTGCTGAATGCGTGAAAGGAGCGGGACTAACATGGACGTTATAGAGACTCCGGCCGAGAAGTTTGCTGCGGCAAAGAAGCGTGCCAGTCACCCGTTAACTACAGAATTTATCGAGCAGTTTGAATTCGGTTTTGATGATTTTCAAATTGTGGCTTGCCACGCCGTCGAAGAAGGAAAAGGCGTTCTGGTTGCCGCACCTACCGGTGCTGGAAAAACTGTTGTTGGAGAATTCGCAGCGTTTAGCGCCCTTGCTCATGGGAAAAAGTGTTTCTACACCACGCCTATTAAGGCTCTCTCGAATCAGAAGTATGCCGAATTCGTCGAAAGATTTGGGGAATCTCGTGTGGGATTACTGACTGGCGATACCAATATTAATTCAGAAGCAGATGTGCTAGTTATGACCACTGAGGTATTGCGCAACATGCTGTATGCAAACTCCTCGACGCTGAAGAATTTGGGATCCGTCGTTATGGATGAAGTGCATTACCTGGCCGATAAGTTTCGAGGCGCGGTATGGGAAGAAGTTCTCATTCACTTAATGGAGAGCGTTCAAGTAATCTCACTATCAGCGACAGTTTCTAATGCCGAAGAGTTTGGCGAGTGGCTTGGGGAAGTTCGTGGCTCCACAGAAGTAATTGTTAGTGAAATAAGACCTATTCCTCTGTATCAGCACGTTTTAATCGGTAACCGAATGATTGACCTTTTTAGTGAACCTGGAAGAGTGAATCCGGAGATTTTAGGCTTAGAACGCGAAGCGCTAAGACGAGTGAAGATGCCACGACAGAGGCGAGAGCGATACGG
>RFNX01000535.1 GCA_009926905.1 Flavobacteriales bacterium | reverse complement strand
ACGCGTTAAAAGTGAAACCTTCAATGGTAGAAGTAACGATTGACGGTAAAAAATTCGCCAATGTTTATTTGGATGAAAAAATGAAAATAAAAGCGAAAAAATCAACAGCTTTAGTAGCTCCAATGCACGCTGAATTAGAAGATGGAGCAATGATGCGCATGATGGGAATGGCTTTGAAAGACTCTGTTCGTTTAAATTTAGCGGGTGATGTGAAAGGCGGTGTTTTCTTCATTTACAAAAAGTTTCCTGTGAACATTACGCGTTCGGTTTCTCCAAAAAGCTTGAATCCAATGAAAACATGAATCCTTTAAAAAGAGATTAGAATGCTTTTGGTTTCGTTTAATCAGGTTTAACTTTATAAAGTTGTAAAGATGAAATAGAATTAGATTTCTATTGTTTGAAAAAGGAACTAATCGATTTGATATTTGGCATTGGTTTTATGGAAATTTACCAAATGGAATCGCAGAATATGTATTTTAAAATGTAACTATGGCAACAAAATCGAATAAAGCATTTAATAATCTTCCGATCCTTCCTCCTAAGCAATCTTTGATAGAGACAATAGCTATTCTCAAACAAGAAAGTAAATCTGCAGTTGCTTTGGCTGAATTAAAGGGACTTACGAAAACACTACCCAATCCGAATATTCTCATCAATGCTGTTATTTTAAAAGAAGCGCAAGCTAGTTCCGGAATTGAAAATGTAATCACAACTCAAGACAAGCTTTACCAAGCTTTATATGCCAAATCGACTAAACCAGATGGAGCAACCAAAGAAGTTTTACGTTATAGAGAAGCTCTTCTGATGGGAACGGCTCTAATAAAAGAAAAGGGATTTCTGAATACAAACGGAATAATTGCAATCCAGAAAGAATTAGAAGAAAACAATGCTGGACTTAGAAAACTTCCTGGAACAGCTTTAGTCAACGATTTGACCAATGAAGTAGTTTATACTCCACCTGATAATTTTGATACGATTAGTGATTTGATGAAAAATTTGGAAGAATATCTAAATAATGATGCAGATGATATTTCTCCTTTAATCAAGTTAGCCATTCAACATTATCAATTTGAAAGCATCCACCCTTTTTATGACGGTAACGGCAGGACAGGTAGAATTATCAATGTTTTGTATTTGATTTTGAAGGGACTGTTAAATGATTCTGTATTGTATCTGAGTTCTTTTATTATCCAAAACAAAGGAGATTACTACCGATTATTGCAGGAAGTTCGGACTAAAAATAACTGGGAAGAATGGATTTTATATATGCTCAAAGGCATAGAACAGACAGCTCAAAGCACAATTCAGCAAATCAACAAAATCAATCTGCTTTTCAACGAAACACAAAAATTGGTGCAGGAGAAGTTACCTAGAATCTATTCAAAAGATTTGATAGAGCAACTTTACATCCATCCTTATTGTAAGATTGAGTTTTTGGTTGAAAATCTAAAACTGAATAGAAAAACCGCAGGAAGTTATTTGAAAAACCTCGAAGATTTGGAGATTTTAACGTCAGAGATTAAGGGAAAAGAAGTGATTTACGTGAATACAAACCTTTATAAATTACTTAAAAGTGGGTCTTGAAAACGTGGGTGAAGTTTACTCATGTTCTCAAAACATGGGTAAAAATAATTAAAATACGGACGCGTTTTGACAACGTCGGACATTTAGGGACATATAACAAGCAACATATATTTGATATACTACAATAACCAAAGCATCATTAATTGGAGTAGTAAAACAAATCGACAAGCAACTAAACACTATCAAGACATAAATGTGATTTTTGAGCGCCTTAAAAACAGTTGATTTAATAAACACAAAATTTTCTACCTTTGAAAATATGAATTCTTTCATCTTAAATAAGATTGACCAATTAAAGGAGATTTGTGAAAAACATCGTGTTTCAACATTGTATGTTTTTGGATCAGTCTTATCAGAAAAATTCAAATCAACAAGTGACTTAGATTTTGCTGTGCTTTTTCAAGATAAATTAACCCCTTTTGAACACGGTGATGCTTTTTTAGAATTGATGGATGATTTACAAAAACTTTATCATAGAAACATTGATTTGGTTTCCTACAGAGTTATTAAAAATCCCATTTTCAAAGCTGAATTAGACAGAACAAAACAAGTTGTTTATGCAGCAGCGTAGTGAAATTTTAAAATATTTGTTGGATATAGAATCAATTATTGAGGAACTTGAGAAAATATTAAATCATCACAATTCTGATTTTATTGATTTTAGTTTACATTTTATTTCAATTCGTGCTGTTGAAAGAGATTTAATGATTATTGGTGAAGCTGTTTCAAAACTTCAAAAACTAACTCCTCAACTAACAATTTCTTGCGCGAGTCAAATTATAGGGCTAAGAAATATGATAGTTCATGCTTATGATTCTATCGACCCTACTGTTTTGTGGAGAATTCTCCTTAAAGACATTCCAATTCTTAAGTTGGAAGTAAAAGCATTAATCAAGGGTTAAAGTTTTTTTAAACCAAGTTTAATCAGAAGCTATCGACATTTTTATTTTAAACAAAAAGTCTAATAAAAATTGAAAAACAAGCTCCTATTTTAAAACACGATTTGCGCTTCCTCACTTCTTTTTCAAGTTCAAAATAGTATCTTCGGGCTTTAATTCTAATTTATGTTATCCAAAGAAGCTCCCAAAAAACTGTTTTTACTCGATGCATTTGCACTAATTTACAGGGCTTATTT
>RFNX01000434.1 GCA_009926905.1 Flavobacteriales bacterium | reverse complement strand
GTTCGTGAATGGGCAACAATTCTCTAAAATTAACTCCTTCGTTTTCCGTTCCTGTGAAACAAACTGTTTTCCCAGCATCTACCAATTTCAACGCCAATTCTATGTATTTTTCTATCGGCCATTCGATTGCGCTTCCTTGTGATTTTGGATGTAAAATAACTGTATTATGAAAATCAATCGCTTGAATAAAATCTGGTAACGCAGTCGTTTTTGGTTTAAAATAAATTGTGTCATTTTGAATCGCTTCCAAAGTTGGAATTTCCTTCAAACCCAATGGCCGAAGCAATTCAAAATTCAATTGTGATTCATGCAATTCGGAGTTCTTTCGCGTAAAATTTGGACGATAATTGCACGTCAACAAATGAAAAAAGCGGTGAGACGTTCCAATTCGAACAGGAATTTTTGCTTTTTTAGCCAATTTAGCGAGCTCTCCGTTAGGAAAAACATGAATGAAACAATCAACTCCTTGAAGCATTTCTAAAGGCTTTGTAAACGATATTTGAAAGAAATCTTCTAAATCTATGAACTCATCAATCACTGAAAAAGATTCAATGATACTTTTCGTATAATTTCTACCAATAAAAATCAATTTTGCTGCTGGAAACTGTACACGCAACCACACACACATGGGTAAAGTCAGCATTACATCGCCAATACTATCCGTTCTTGAAATGACGATTGTATCTAACTTCATTTTAGGTTTTTAAGAATGGTATATTTTCTATAGGTTGCAAAAGCGCTCAAATAGGAAATTTGCCAACCTGTTCTGCCGTCCAAAAATCCCAATTTCAAGAAAAAACTCTTAATGAATTGAGCGATTACTTTTATATAAATTGTTGCAAAACCAACAGTTTTACCTTTTTGGTGCAATTCGTTAGCTGCAATTTTTCCAAAATACTCGATTTGTTTCAAATGATCTTGTTTCGTGTAGTACGAATAATGCAATAAATCTCCCTTCAAAAATCCAACAGATTCATGGTTTATTGCTTCTAATTTATCATGAGGATTTACGCCACCCCAGGCTGCATGCTTGCGATTTACCAAACGTGTTTTAGTGTCAGGATACCATCCACAGTGCTTCACCCATTTTCCACAATAATTGGTCAATCGGTTCATTTCATAAAGCTTGTGTGTTGCATTTTCCTTGACCTTCCAAATTTCCAAAGTCAATTCAGGAGTGAGCGCTTCGTCAGCATCAAGAGATAAAATCCAATCATTTTTGGCATTTTTCATGGCAAAATTCTTCTGCTGAATATGTCCTTCAAATGGATTTTGAATTACTCTTGCACCGTACTTTTCACAAATTTCACACGTTTTATCCGTAGAAAAAGAATCCACTACTAAAATTTCATCTGCTACAGACTGAATAGAAAGCAAACATCGTTCAATGTTTTTCTCTTCGTTGAAAGTGATGATGACGACCGATAATTGCATTCGAAATTATTTTATTCGCAACCTTTGACCGATTGAAAGTCTGCTTATATTTACTCCGGGATTTAAACGCTGCAGTTGACCCTGCGTTAAATTGTGACGTTGGGCAATTTTACCAAAAGTATCTCCTGACCTGACGACATAATATTTTTTTGCTGGAGCGGGAGGTGTAACTTGCTTTACAACAACTGGCGGTTCAGAAGTATATACTTTCAAACGTTGACCGACATAAATATTGGTTGAACTTAGATTATTCCACTCCATTATTTTTTCAATGGTAACGCCGTAAAGCAAGGCAATATTTTTCAAATTCTCTTTCGATTTTACTTTATGTGTTTGCAAATACTGAGGCAAAGGTTGTGGCAATGAATCTAAAACTGTTGATGCAGTTGAATCGGTTTCAATCGAATCACTGACTTGAGGAAGATTAATTACTGGCGGAATAATTACAGGTGCATAAAGTGCTTTTTCAACCTTGTAAAGCGAATCTTCTAACCCCGCAATGGTGCTAATTTTATCGAATGGACCAATCACACAGCGACCCATTTCAGCCTTCGGAATAAACGTTGTTTTAAAAACAGGATTTAGGGCTTTGATTTCTTCAATGTCCCAATTTACCAATTTCGCAATGGAATTCATGTGAACACCTTCGCGCAAACAAACTGTATCTAAGTGAATATTATGAATTTTTGCTTCCATTGGAATCACATTGTGCTCTGCATGATACGTTAAAAAATAAGTAACAGCAATGAAATTTGGCACATAACCTTGTGTTTCAGCTGGCAAAAACGGTCGGATTTCCCAATAAGTTGTCTTTCCACCTGATCTTTTAATGGCTTTGTTCACATTTCCTGGACCAGCATTATAAGCAGCCAAAGCCATGTTCCAATCACCGTAAATGTTGTATAATTTCTTTAAAAATCGACACGCTGCATCGGTTGCCTTTTCAGGATCCATTCGCTCATCGATGTATGTATTTTCTTCTAAACCGTAATACAAACCTGTTCTGTACATAAATTGCCACAAGCCCAATGCTCCTGCTCTTGATTTTACTTGAGGACGCAATCCACTTTCAACGACTGCTAAAAAACGCAATTCGATTGGTAAGTCATATTCGTTCAATTTTTCCTTGAACATGTCAAAATATAAGGCAGAACGACCTAATACGATTCGCGCAAAACTTCTTCTTTTTGCTGCAAAATAGCGAATTGTTGACAAAGTAATTGGGTTGCAATCCAAAGGATACGACGTAACTTGACGCATGTTACTCAATCGTTCGCAATACACTTCATCTGAAAACAAAGGCGTTTGGAAAGGTTCGTAGTTTAATGCATTGATGATCGAGTCGTAACGATTATCGTTGATGTAATCTTTGTAAAATAAACGCAAACTTTGTTCTACCGTATTGATAAATGCCACCGGATTTAAAGTATCCCAAGGTTTTTCTCTATGTGGGTTGGGGCGTTGGGCAAAAATTTGTCCGATAAGAAAGATAAAAAGAAGTGTTTTTAATAACCTCATTCTTTTAAATCCTCAATTGTTTGTGCGAAATCAAATAGCGTCTTTTCATCAAATCGATTCGTCATCAACTGAATTCCATAAGGAAGACCGTTTGAATGAACTGCCAATGGAATGCTTATCGCTGGATTTCCTG
>RFNX01000442.1 GCA_009926905.1 Flavobacteriales bacterium | reverse complement strand
CTATAAACGTCCAAGGTTTATTTCCAGCTCCAGGTAAGTTTTCGGGAATTATTTCATCACAATAAATAGTAAATCTTAATCGTTTTGCTTTGATGTTAAGTTCTTTAAAAGATCTTTTTTCAGAATTCTCAAAATCACTTTTACCAAAACCATGATCTTTTCTTAATCCAACAGTTTCAACTGTAAAGGTATTTGGTAAATGAATCCAAGAATTGACATCATTTAAAAATGAAATTTCAACCTCATTGATTTTTTGTTTCTTTCCCAATTCAATTTCAATTATAATGACTGAGGTGTCAAATCCAATCCATTCATTTCCTTTCCAAGGACGTGAACCAAATTGTCCATCTACAAGAATCAAATCTCCGTTATCGTAGCGTTTGTTTGGTTTAGTGATGTATTCTATTTTAGCGCCTAATGCTTTAGAATTCGAGATTTGAATAGGAGGAAGTAGTTTATTTTCAAATTTGACAGTGTCTAGTTCAATTCCTTTTTTTATTCTAATTATTGATTTAATTTCTGTTTTATCTTGACTTTCTGCTTTAATTTCGATTCCTTCATTTGTTCTCTTTTGAGTAATTTTTGGTTTTAAAATTGTTTTCGAATAATTGACACCTATTTTATCAAGAAAAGGAAAATGGTTTTCTACAAGAATTTTTTGGAAAGACTCAAATGTCGGTTTTTTATCATTCCATAAAACTTGACTTAAAGCGATTGCTCTTGGGTAAGCCATATACATTAATTTATCAAAATCAGCAATGTATTCCGTCCAAAGATTTGCTTGTGCACCAAGAATGAAACTTGCTTCACTGGTATTCAAAATTGAAGGAATTGGATTGAACTCATATACTTTTTCCAGAGGAGTGAATCCACCAATTGCCAACGGTTCATCTTTCCCACGTCCTTGATAATGATCAAAATAACAATGAGAACCTGGCGTCATAATCACATAATGTCCTTGTTTTGCAGCCTCAATACCACCTTCATAACCTCGCCATGACATGACAGCTGCATTCGGTGAAAGTCCTCCTTCAAGAATTTCGTCCCAACCAATTATTTTTTTGCCTTTCGAAGAAAGAAAAACGTCCATTTGTCCAATGAAATAGCTCTGTAATTCATGTTCGTTTTTAAGGCTATTCTCTTTAATTATTTCTTGACATTTTGAGCATTTTTGCCATCTTGTTTTTGGAGCTTCATCTCCGCCAATATGAATATATTCGCCTGGAAATAGTTCAATTACTTCGCTTAATATATCTTGTAGGAAATTGATGCTTTCTGTCTTAGCACAAAAGATATCGTCAAATACTCCCCAAAGACCTTCAACTCCTTGTTGCTTTTCAGTACAAGAAAATTCTGGATATGCTGCCAAAGCTGCTCGAGCATGACCAGGCATTTCTATTTCTGGAACGACTGTGATATATTTTGAAGAAGCGTAATTTACGATTTCTTTTATTTGCTCTTGAGTATAAAAACCACCGTATTTTTTCTTCTCATACGTTCTAGGAAATGTTGAATAATGATTTTCAACAGTGCTGTCTCTCCAAGCACCGATTTCAGTCAATTTTGGATATTTTTTTATTTCAATTCTCCAACCTTGGTCATCTGTTAAATGCCAATGAAAGGTGTTGAATTTATAAATAGACATTAAATCAATGAATTTTTTTACTTCATCGACTGTGTAAAAATGTCTTGCTACATCTAGGTGTAATCCGCGCCATTTGAATTTGGGAAAATCTTGAACAAAGCAATTTTGAATTTGAATTTCATTGTTTTTTTCTTCAATCAACTGCATCAAAGTTAGAATGGCATAGAAACAGGATTTTTCGCTCGAAGAAGAAATAGTAATGTTTTCGTTTACAT
>RFNX01000631.1 GCA_009926905.1 Flavobacteriales bacterium | reverse complement strand
GAAGGCGCTGGAATGATTGGAGAATTGGAAAATGAGCTCGACGAAAATGAATTCTTGACGCAACTTAAAAAAACTTTCAACTGTGGAGCGATTCGTCACACGCAACTTTTTGGCAAAAAAATAAAAACTGTAGCGCTTTGTGGAGGTTCAGGAAGTTTCCTTCTATCCAAAGCTGTGCAACAAAAAGCGGATATTTTTATTACCGGTGATTTTAAATACCATGAGTTTTTTGATGCTGAAAACAATATCATAATTGCCGATATTGGACATTTTGAGAGTGAACAATTCACATCAAATTTATTAGCTGAAAAAATTAAAGAAAATTTTACTAACTTTGCCATCCATTTAACAGAACATAATACAAATCCGATAAACTATTTTTAGCCCATGGCAGCAACTGCAACCAAGAAAGAAGCTACAATCGCAGAGAAGCTAGATTCGCTTTTCGAACTTCAAAAAATCGATTCTGAGATTGATAGAATTCGTACCATTCGTGGTGAATTACCTCTTGAAGTTCAAGATTTAGAAGATGAGATTAGCGGATTGAATACTCGAATCGCTAAAATCAACGAAGAAATTAAGGAAATTGAAACTGAAATTTCTGATCGTAAACAAGCTTCTAAAGATTCTGAGACTGCTATCTCTAAATACAAAGAGCAACAAAACAACGTTCGAAATAACAGAGAGTTTGAATCGCTTGCGAAAGAAATTGAATTCCAAGAATTGGAAATTAAATTGAACGAGAAAAAAAGCAAAGAAGCGAAATTCAAAATCGAAGGTAAAAAAGAATTGCTTTCTGACGCTACGGATCGTTTGACAATGAAACAAGAAGATTTAGCTGGTAAAAAAGCAGAATTGGATGCAATTGTTAGCGAAACACAAAAAGACGAAGATCGTTTGATGAAAGCATCAGATGACGCGAAGAAAAAAATTGAGTCTCGTTTGATTTTTGCATACTCTCGTTTACGTGAAAACGCGAAAAACGGATTAGGAGTAGTTCAAGTAATGCGTGGTTCTTGTGGAGGTTGCTTCAACAAAATCCCACCTCAAAGACAATTAGACATCGTTACGAAGAAGAAAATCATCGTGTGTGAGCATTGTGGTCGTATCTTAGTTCCAGTTGAAGGTACAGAAGAATAAGATTAACATCTAAATAGTTAAAGGCAATTTCGAAAGAGGTTGCCTTTTTTGTTACTACCTGCAGGGAATTGAAGTTTCTGATTGCTTCTTTTCTCAATTTAAACCGACGATGACATACAATATCGTATTATAATTCGAAAGAATGTCATGTCGGCTTTATACCAAACAGAATTTATATACGACAGATTGTGTGAAATTTGGTATTATACCAAATCAAGTTCTAAAATTATCCACAGAATGAGGCTGAAGAGTAGATATTCTATCTTGGAATTTTAGTTTACACCAAATTACGCAATAAATGTCTCCACGGCGGATTGAAAATGATGATGGTATAATACCAATCGTAGATTTTTGGCATTTTTCAACTCCAATTTATTAGCCATTAATTTCTATTTTTGCTCAATACGAAAACAAATACTGAGGAAGTTTATCGGTAATTGTTAATGACAGCAGAACAAGCAAAACACAGACAAAAAATGAAAAGAATAATTGTAATTTTCAACTTGATGCTTTATACCTTGACATCCTGTTCTGCTCAATCAATCGATTTATTTTACTTAGTTGATCTAGAAGAAAACACAGGTTATAAAGTTGGTTTTATTTCGCTTTCCAACATTTATCCATTAAGCGAACACCCAGACTCACTTGCAATCCCTAATTTGGATACTATAGAAAATAAAAACTTACTTCAATACTTTAAATTAACCGAAGAATACAGAAAAAGATTTTTGACAAAATCGAAAATTTCTGAAGCAGATAGTGTTTTTATTTATGACTATTCTTCTGATATATTGCGTTCGTTTGCAGTAAAAAATTTAAATGTTGCAGCTTCTTTGAGTATTTATAGAGATATTAACGAGTATCCACTTGGTCAATATGACTATCAAATTGGATTTGAAATAAATAAAAAACAACTAAGTGGAATTATGCAATATGGAGCTTTGGCTTTTGTTGGTAAATCTAATCCCTTTCAGAAAGGCCAAATGAAACCGATAGTCTGGTCAAAAATTACTTCTAAAGAATTTCCAAATAATAAAATTAGTAAGCCAAATTTAATTCAAAAGTCAAAAAGTGAAAATTCATATTTATACAACTCAGATAATTACGACTATTTCGTAAAAGATTACACAATAACGATTCAAGACAATGGTTATGAGTACGATATAAAAAAAAGACTCTTAATTGTGATCAACAAACGAAATGGAAAAGCAATAATCGAACGCTTATTTAGTGACAGCGAAGGAACAAGTGTTGCACCACTAAACTTTGGAATTGACAATTCTAGTCAAACAGATTTGAAAGAACAATGGATTGGCAAACTTTTCAAAGACAAACCCGAAGTATTTTTTGGATTTGAGTGGGTTTCATTTGGTTGCCCAAATATAATTTTCTTAAATTCGAAAGAGAAAGACATTTACATAAATTGTGATAACAGACATTGAAAATTAAAAAAATGAACTGCTAACATAAGGTAAGCTCATAAAGCTGATTTTTGGTTCGTACGAAACATTTTAGTAGTTTTGAATTTCATAATTTCGTAGAATCAATATAGTTTAAAATATTTACTTTGCCCGAAATGATAACCTCTTCAGTTAATGTGAGAATGACACAACAACTACTTAAAAAATGAAAAAATAAATAAGATAGAAGTAAAAATCCCCTTACTTTCTAAAAATATCAAAGATTCAAATAAATGAGGATATTATTATTTGTGACAATTGCGTTGTGTTTATCTATGAAAACAATATCTGCTCAGAAATCTGATCTTGGCAGTTGGAATATACTGAATATAAAATATAATCTTGACGTAAAATGGAGTTTTTTTGGTGAAACTCAATTACGTTCGTTAAAATTTTACAGCAACTTTCACTATTTCGAATACAAGGGTGGTTTTAACTACAAAGTTCATAAAAATGTAAAGTTGACTTTAGGTGTGGGCAGTTATCAAACTTACAAAGAAGGTGGAGATTTTGTTTTACCAAAAAATAATGATGAATTTAGAATTTGGCCTCAAGTTATTCTTTTTCAATCATTTGGAAAACTAAAAATAGAACAACGTTATCGTGCAGAATTGAGATTTACAAGCAATGGCTACCGCAACCGTTTTCGCTACAGACTTGGTATTTCTTACCCGTTTGGAAAAGAACGAAACGAATACAAACCATTTCAGGTGAGTGCAAGTAATGAACTGTTTTTCACAAACAAGGAACCGTATTTTGAAAGAAACAGAATGTTACTTGCTTTTAACTATAAACCGTCAAAGGCGACTACCATACAAATTGGTTATCTACATCAGTTCGACTACAAAATAAACGACGAAACCGGACGCGACTTTTTTCAAGTAGGTTATTTTATAGAATTGTTCAGAAAGGCAGCACTTGATAAATCTATTGACACAGATAGTAAAGACAATTAAAAATAGTTAGTGTAAAAATTAATTTTACCTTTTAACTTTTTGAAAAAATCCAATCATGCGTTTCACCATCATTCTCTTTTTATTCCTAGCTCCAAATTTGTGTTTTGGTCAAAATTATTTATTCGACAACTTGAAAAACAACAAATGGACTGCCAATCTAACTGTCACGGATTTCAATTTTCACAATAACAAAGAAATAAGTTTATCAAAATTAAATGCTACAATCAACAAATTAAAAAGCGATTTTTCGGTGTGGGAATTTGGTGGAAAAAATCTGAAAATCACAAATTACAAAGCGGGGCAAAAGATGGACAGTTTAGCATTGGATTGTACTTATGATTCTGACAAAAACGAATTGCATGTTTTCCATTATTCACAAGACTCCACATTTTGGAACTATTCGTTGGCAATTACTTCTACTGGCAGCTTTATTTTGATGACTCGAGAGAATTGAATGCATTAAAATTGAAATCAAATCAAATTTATTTCCCGCAACGATGATTCCATCAAAAAAGGAAGGCTATGCGCATTTCAAAAAATTCAAACCATTAAGGGAATAAGGGAATTAAAATAACCCTAAATCAACTTTTCGACGTGGCGAATTCTTAATGGTTCATCTCCTTTCAAGAATAAAAATTAACTACATTTAAAACATGATTAAAATCCTTCAGCTTGCTGCGACAATTTGCTTTTTGTTTTTACTTTCTTGTGAAAGTTCAAAGTCAAAAAAAACAATTAATCAGAAACCTATTCCGAGTTTTTTGAAAGAATACAATTACACAACGCTTCCTCTAAAAATGAAAGGCTGCAAAGAAAATGGTCTTCCGTTAATGAACGATTCGGATTTGGAGAAAACTCAGGAAGATGGAACAATTCCCTATTGTACTTTTAACACAAATGGTGATTATTATGCGGTTGTTCGATTAGGACTTGCTGATTGTTTTTTACCTCAATTAATCACTTATGGCATGAATGGGAAAAAGATTGATAAAAAAACAATTGCAATAGGTTATTGTGGTTGTGGTCCAGGTTTTCATTGTGAGGAATTTACTGTTATTAAAAAAGATTTTTCGATTTACAGTTCAGACACAATATCAATAGCAGAAATTGATAGCTTAGGAGACGAAATAAAATCTACAGCTCAAAAATATATTGTCTATAAAAAAGGAAAACTACTTAAAACTGGTAAAATTGAATTGACGGGCGAAATAAAAAAAGTACTAATTCAGCCGAAAAGTCTTATTCGAAATATTCAATAACTTTTATAAAACATCTACAATATTCAATTGCTCAACTACGTTAAAATGACATGAAGCTATTTCTATTTGTAATTTTTCACCTAATTATTTTCAATTCAGTTGGACAAAAAAAATACTACATAAAATTGATTGATTCTTATTGCTTCGAACAAATAAAATTGAATAATACTTTCAAAATAAACAGAAGAAATTTTAAAATAGACTCCATAAATAATCTAATAATTTTAAAACGACGAATTCGAAGTCAATTTACTATTTCTAGTGCTGATTATGAGACCTCTGAAGAAAAGATAAAATATAGAAACAAAACTTCCGACACAATAAAAATCGCTCTAAAACCAAAAAATAATCTCATAAAAGAGGGATACAACAAATTTTGGAATGCTGATTCAACTTCAACCAAAATCATTCAGCTTAATAATATTAACTCACTGGATACCAAAATATTAACCTATTTGAACTATTTGTTGTTATTGGAAGATAAATGCGATAATGGTTTATGTAGTTATTCCAATACCTATCAATATAAATTTGATTTTGAAAGAATAGATTCTCTTTATGTCTTAACTAAAATAACAAAAATTCAACCCAGAGATTATAAATGTGAAGTACTGGAAAAACACATGGATTTATTACTCACGATTTTTCCTAAATTTACTATGACTGAAGAAAAAGAAAAATTCTATCTTCGGTTTTTAATCAGTATGTGAAGTTATTCAATTCCAAAGCATTCTCATTAAGAATTTATGAAAATCATTAATTGCCTATTCGCAGCGGCGAATTCTTAATGGTTTTACATTTCAACAAAAAAAGTATCTTTAATTTAAAAAAAAATCCACATTTAATAATCCCAATGACCAAATTCAACCCACAAATCGTAACGCTGAAAAATCAGAAACAAGTTGTGATTAGGCAAGCAGAAACAAAGGATGCGGAAGAATTGCTTCGTTGTTTAAAAACGTACATTTCTCAAAGCGATTTCCTACCAAAACACGATTACGAAATAAAATTGACTGTGGAACAAGAAATGGATTGGATCAACTCGTACTTGAAAAATGATAATTCTATTTTATTAGTTGCTGAATACGAAAATCAACTCATTGGAAACATTGATGTTACAGGCAGTCAACGCGAGCGCATGAAACACACAGGAATGATTGGAATGGGAATGTTAGAAGAATGGAGAAATTCTGGTTTAGGAACGCTTTTAATGGAAAACGCAATAGCGTGGTCAAAACAAAATGCAATCTTGGAACTGCTTTGGCTACAAGTTTATACTGCTAATCTTTCAGCTTTTCATTTGTACAAGAAAATGGGATTTGTTGGAAACGGAACAATCAAAAACTATTTCAAACATGAAACCGACTATTTTGATGTGATGACAATGAGTTTAGAGGTGAAATAATGAACTTAATTAAAAATTCGGTTTTTTATTTATCCATTTAAATATCCTTATTCCTATAAACTTTTTCGATTTTTCATTGTTATAACTTAATGAAAAACAAACATTTATTAAAAAGAGTAACGCTAGTAGCAATGCTCTTTCTTTCTGTTGCATTTACTAATAAAATGTCAGCACAGTACGTTCCAATGACGTTTCACAACGGATCGATGAAATCTATTTTTTTAGAGATTCCTGGCGTGATGAATCCCAATTTAAATCCAATGTCTGATAGTGGTGTTTCATTGAAAATTGGACAAAAAGTGTTTTTCTATCCAAAAGGTAAAAAAGGTAAAAAGGAATTGCTTTTCACAGTGAACTCAACTTTCAAAAAAGACTCCGTTTTGCAAATTGATGAAATCATTAAAGCAAGAAAAATAGAACTGAAGATAAATGAATGATTAAACTGTGGTTTTAATTATTTTAGTGTTTGAATTACTTTATCTCATTCTACTAAAATATGACAAATCACATCTACGAAACCTACAAGCCTGAAGGTTTTCACACCTTGAGTTCGTATTTAATTGTTGACAATCCATCCGAGTTAATTGACTTTTTGAAAGACGCTTTTTATGCGTTTGAAATGGACAGAACGCTCCACCCTACTACGAATGACATCAGCAATTGTATTTTGAAAATTGGCGATTCGTGTTTTATGGTGAGTCAAGCTCTTGAACCTTTTCTTGCCATGAAGACTTCTTTTTATCTTTATGTAAACGATGTTGATTTTATGCATCAGCGCGCTTTGGAATTTGGTGCTACTTCCGTATTTGAATCACAAGTTATGCCCTACGAAGATTATCAATCAGGTGTGATGGATCCAAGTGGAAACTATTGGTGGATTTCGAAACGTTTGGTTGAAAAAGGGTATGTGGAGTGATTCTTTTACTAAAAAGCAGCTTCAACGTCTAAGTAAATTCAACTAATTTTATAGGTGAAAATAAACCACGAATTAACGAATTTACACGAAGATCAAAAGAGATTGTTTCAAATCATTTAAAATGAATCTTCAATTCGTACAAAAAACATATTTTTAGCTAAAATTAGCGAGGTATGAATGATGAATTAACGATGCGGAAAGACAAATGATATTCAACTCCTCCCAATTTCTTGTTTTCTTTCTCGCTTTCTTTTTCATTTATTGGACAATCAATCGAAAATCGACCATTGCTCTTAGGAATTTATTCTTAATCTTTTCAAGTTATTTGTTTTATGGTTGGTGGGATTGGCGTTTTTTAGGGTTGCTTTTTGCAAGTTCTACCGTTGATTTTACAGTGGGATATTTATTAAATCGTTCTGAAAATCATCGATTTCGAAAAGGAGTTTTCATAAGTTCACTCATTTTCAATCTTGGGATTCTGTGCTTTTTTAAGTACTTCAATTTCTTCGTCGATTCAATGAATGATTTTTTGACGGTGTTCTCTTTAAAAGTCAATATTACAACGCTAAAAATCGTCCTTCCTGTTGGAATTTCATTTTATACTTTCCAAAGTTTAAGCTACACAATCGACGTGTACAAAAGAAAAATTGAGCCAACGTTAGACTACTTTTCCTTCTATGCGTATGTTTCCTTTTTTCCACAGTTGGTTGCAGGTCCCATAGAACGACCTGCACATTTTCTAAAGCAATTTCAAGTTAAAAAAGTGTTTAGTTATGGAAATTCCGTGGAAGGACTTCGATTAGTACTTTGGGGTTTTTTCAAGAAAATTGTAATTGCCGATAACTTTGGAGTTTTAGCAGATGCAGTATTTGAGTCAAAAACTTCCATTCCAGGAATTTCTGTTATTGCTGGCACAACTTTTTTTGCTTTACAG
>RFNX01000495.1 GCA_009926905.1 Flavobacteriales bacterium | reverse complement strand
AAACAAAAAAACCGATGACTTCGAGAGCCTCATTCATCGGTTTTTTTATTCAAATATTTACTTTCCTAAAAGTTAGGTGTATTCGTCTCTCGGTTCTTTTTTCTATTAATCGTATTCAGCTGAAATCCTAAACCAGCAGAAAATAGTAATTCATCCATTTTTTGTGTACCATAATAGGTCCCCCGAATTTTAGAGTTGACATAAGTAAGGTTGGCGAAAAAATGAAAATAATCCCAAACATAATAATCAGCTCCCACTTTTAGAGCAAATGATGGAGCGACATAAAACTGTTTTTCAATCGCAAAATAATCGTAATAAACCATAAGAACGCCCATTTGTGCACCAGTTGTAATCTTGAAGTTCTTTTTTCCAAAATGACGAAAGCCACCAAAATAAACACGATTCATATAGTTTGGATTTCTAAATCTTGAATCTGCTGAATATTTAGCATCTATGAATTGGAAAATCTCTCCGCGAAAACTGTATTTAGAATCAACAACATATTCTAAAAATCCATTGATGTAAATAGAATTTGCTTGATTCTGAAGCATTCTACCTGGCGTAATGGTCGCAGAAGCTTTCAGCAAACCTGGACGAAAATAGTCATTGTCTTGATAATTTTTCTGAGCTGAAAAATTAAAAAAACTTAACCCCACTATTAAAAGTATTATTTGCCTCCCCAAAAGTCGATGATTTTATAGTGAATACCCAAAGTAATCAATAAATGTCCTTCTAAACTTGCACCATGATGATGATCAGTAGTGAAGACCAATTGATTATTAACGATTGACGGTTCGATGTGGTTACCAAGGTGAATCATGTATTGCCCCATTAAAGAAAAATCCAAGCGTTGCGAAAGGTTAATGTGTGATCCAAGTCCCATTTGAACTGCAGAACTCCAGCGTTTTGCATAATTTGTTCGGTCAGTATTTTCAACTAATCTCGAATAATCAAAACAGTGACCAGCTAAAAAATAAGGTTTAAATAGCTGTTTTTCTTTTAAATACGGATAGAATAATACGCTCCAACCTATGTGGTAATCAGTTCTATGCCCACGATTCATTACATCAGCGGTTAAATAATCAAAAAACCAATCGGTATTGATTCGTTCGGAAAGTTGTAAGCGAAATTGACCGCCTACACCAGTTCCAAAGTTACTTGTTTCGCTATCGTTAAAAAGTGAAACAGTCGTTCGAACTCCCAAGCTAAAAACTCCAGCTTCGTTATTTTTTATCTTTAACGGTTGCGAAAAAGAAAGAAAGGTGCTTATTGAAAAACAAGAAATGAGTAACTTTTTCAAACTTAAAATTTTATTGAATCATAAATCGTTTTATAACTGTTTGCCCATTTTCGAATTGCATTTCAAGTAAATATATACTCGGATTTAATCCCGTTACGTTGAAGGTAAAAAAATCTTTGTTTTCGGCTTTCTTAATTAATTTCCCGTCTAACGAAATAATCTTGGCATCTGTCATTCCTGGTGCTTCAACGTTCAATAAATGATTCGTTGGATTTGGATAAATAGTTATCTTATCTTCAAGATTATCATTTATTCCAGCACTTGTAAAAACTGTTACAACGGATGTCGCGGTTGAGATACAGCCATGAATATCTGGAATGGAATATGAAATTGTATGAGTGCCAACACCTGCCAAGCCTGGATGAAAACTTGTACCAATTACTCCATCACCTGAATAAGTTCCACCAGTAGGTACACCTGGGGTTAGATTGAAAGCTAATGAACCTTGACTAATTTGAGTTACAGTTTCATTGTAAATGATAGACTCAACTGAATAAAAATCAATGAATAGGGAATCGTTTTTCGTACAACCATTTGAACTAACTCCAGTCAGGTAATACATTCCAGTTTGAGGAATGAATGGAATGCCATTTTGAACGCCGTTTTGCCAAATATAGGTTGCGGCAGTTCCTGTTCCTGCAAGAATGATTTCTGTGTTTGGACAAATCAATTGATTGGGACCAGCGTCTACATAAGGACTTGAAAACGAAGCAAGATTTATTGAGTTAGAACGTGTTTTACAACCCATTACATCCGTTAGAACTGTTCTGTAAGAACCAGGAGTGGCTGTGGTAATCGAAGTTCCTGTTGCATTATTTGACCAAAGAATTGAAGTTGGAATCATGCTCGTTGACAAACTTAAAGTAGCACTTGCTCCTGGGCAAATTCCACTTGGACCTGAAACTAAAACAGGTCGATGTTTTTGTAAAATTGTTTCGTGACCGTTTACAATCCCACTTCCATAAGCATTATTTGGAGTTGCACCCGTTATCGCACTTGTTGTAGCGGTATTTAATAAATCATTTTTAAAATCTTGGAATGTTGCATTTCTACATTTTTGAAGGTAAAGGGCCGCAATTCCAGCAACAACAGGCGATGCCATCGAAGTTCCACCATTTCTAACATGGAATCCGCCTTGGTCGATAGAAGGATTGTTGGCTGTGTTTGAAATAAACCACATTGGACCAGCAGTTAAAGAAATTCCACCACTTGCCACTATATCTGGCTTCGTAATTCCTAAACGATTGGGACCTTTACTACTTGACAATTCCAACGCTCCAACTGGAACATAACTTGTTGGGGTATAAACATTTCCGTTTTTATCAATGTGGGATGCACGATTGCGAATGTTTCCAACTGAAATTACTTTTTCAGAACAGTTCCAAGATGAAACAATTGTTTGAAGTGTATCTGGAGCATTGTAATGAATTATTTCTGGCATTGAAGCTGAATCGGGAACAGTACTTTCAAAGTCACTTAAACTCATCCAAGCCCCTGCCCATAAGTCATATTTTCCAGTACCATAAGTTTCAAAACGATACAAATAATCCAAAGAATCGATAGTGCTAAAGAGAACTTGCGCATGAAAATTAGGACCAACTATTTCTCTGTAAGTTTCAATGCATGCGATTCTATTTCCATTTTGATTGTAAATTGTATCGTAAACAGGTACTTGCGCTAAATTATCATACATGTTTTTAAATGAAGTGCGACCTCTAAAACCATAAGTAGGAGCGGGTAAATCGGCGCCATAAGCAAAGTTAAAATGCGCTTGTGAAGTGTCCGCCCATAAATCAAAAATGATTTTATTTGTTCCAGCTACCGTATTTGCAGGATTGTTTTTGCTCCAAACGAAAGAAGTATCTTGAGCGACGTTTCCAGTGACGTGGTATTTCCCTTGTTGGCCTGAATTTCCTGCAGCACAAACTACAATTCTACCCTCTTTCTCTGATAATAATTGGTCGATGTATTCTGCCGCTGGGTCTCTTCCATCA
>RFNX01000224.1 GCA_009926905.1 Flavobacteriales bacterium | reverse complement strand
TTAAAAGATGCAGGTTTATCGTCTCCCAGTCAATTGGCAACTTTGGCAAGTATCGTTTACAGCGAACAATCCATGCATCCTGAAGAATGGTCGATTATTGCTGGTTTGTACTTGAATCGCTTGAAAAAAGGAATGTTGTTGCAATCCGATCCAACTTTCAAATACTGCTGGGAAGAGCAATTGAAAGGCGTTGAACGTTTATTGAGAGAACACCGAGAAGTAGAATGTGCCTACAATACGTATAAAGTACAAGGATTGCCTCCTGGACCGATTTGTATGACTTCCACCTCCGTGCAAGATGCTGTATTGAATTACCAACACAATGATTATTTATTCATGTGCGCAAAACCTGATTTTACCTACACACACAATTTTGAATCATCGGACGTGCAACACATGAAAAATGCGCGCAAATACCAAGTTTGGTTGGCAAAAGAACTTAAGAAAAAGAAAAAATAATGAAACGCAGATCCTTTTTTAAATTCGGTTTAGCTGCCGGAGCACTTTCTTTAATTCGCCCAACACAAGGTGCAACGCTTTTAGGTCAAACGTTTGAAGGCAAAGCAAATGGACCTGTAGTAATTTCAACTTGGGTACACGGTTTAGAAGCCAATAAAGCAGCTTGGGAGGTTTTGAGTAAAGGAGGAAAAGCTGTTGACGCCGTTGAAAAAGGCGTGCGCGTGACTGAAAATGACTTAACTAATCGCAGTGTAGGAATAGGAGGTAGGCCGGATAGAGACGGACATGTGACTTTAGATGCGTGTATCATGGACGAGCAATCGCGTTGTGGATCAGTAGCATTTTTGGAAGGAATCAAGCATCCCGTTTCAGTTGCACGCGCAATAATGGAAAAAACGCAACATGTTATGCTCGTTGGTGAAGGAGCTCATAAATTTGCGGTTGAAAACGGTTTTGAAACGGCTAAATCACCATTGCCAGTAGTGAAAAAAGAATGGCAAGAATGGAAAAAAGAAAACAAAGAACTTTTCAAGAAACCTGAAATCAATCACGAGAACCACGACACCATTGGAATGATTGCGATGGATGCCAACGGTGATTTCAGTGGCGCTTGCACGACCAGTGGTTGGGCATATAAATTACACGGTCGAGTAGGAGATTCGCCAATTATCGGTGCTGGGCTTTTTATCGATAACGAGGTTGGTGCAGCTACAGCAACAGGTTTAGGTGAAGCAATTATTCGAATTGCTGGAAGTCATACTGTCGTAGAATTGATGCGTCAAGGATTTTCGCCTTTAGATGCATGCAAAGAAGCAGTCAATCGAATCATAAAAAAGCACAAAGATTTGACAGGTTTACAATGTTGTTTTCTTGCTATTGACAAACAAGGAAATGTCGGCGGCTATTCCGTTTACAATGGTTTCAATTACGCTCTTCGAACTAATACCGAAGAAAAAATGGTTGACACTGGATTTGATAGGAAGTGGTAACGATTAACCAAGTTTCTCGCGTTAGGGATTGTAATGAAAAGCCCACAGCGAGGTACGAACGAGGACTTGTAATGAAAAGCCCGACTCAGACAAATTGAGGAGGAACGACACGTTTTTGACTGAGGAACGCCCAAATCTTTATCGATAACCTAAGAATAATCCTT
>RFNX01000504.1 GCA_009926905.1 Flavobacteriales bacterium | reverse complement strand
TCCACTAATAAATTCACTTCTTGCTTGAAGCATTTGTTTTAAGTAATCAGCTTCTGAAATTCTGCGTTCAATAAAAGCTTTGATAGCTTCATCTATTAACTCGCCAAATTTCTTATAAAAAATTGGATCTTCATCCATTTTTTCATTGATTACTTTCTTTATACGATAAGCAATTGAATCTGCTTTTGAAGCTGCAGTTCCTGTCATTCGCTCCACTTCTTGCTTAAAAAGTTCTTCGTTGAAAATATTAATTGGTTCATTGGTTTGCTCAATTCCTTCAACACCGATTTGCATATCTAGTAATTTCCGAACTCTACTTTCGTATTCTTTGTAGTCTATTTTCTCAGCATAACGCAATTGAACAGAATTTCTTAAACTTTGAAAAAGTTTGAAATCACTTAAAAAAGTTGACTGCCTGTATTCATTAAAAAATTGATAAAAGACATCAGATGCCATTCCAGCTTGGAGTGCCTTTGCAAAAACAATTAGTTTTTCTCTAAATAAATCTCGAAGGTCTTGAGGTGCTAAAAAACGCTCCATTTCTTCCATATCACGTTTGTTTCCAATAGGTTTAAAAACATCCCAAAGGTCTGAATGATATTGAGAGATTTTTTTAATTTCTTCCTCTACTCGCATGATTGCTCCTGCTATATCGTTCTCATCAAATTCTTCTAATGCACTATAACGTGTTAAGGCCGTATCAAGTTGACCGAGAATTCCAACATAATCAATAATATAACCACAATCCTTCCCTTCATAAAGGCGATTTGCTCTTGCAATTGCTTGTAACAAGTTGTGTTCTGCTAAAGGTTTAGCGATATAAAGGGTATTGCAACGTGGCGCATCAAAACCTGTCAACAACTTTCCGACAACAATTAAAATTTCAACTTCATCTTCTGAATCTTTGAATTTATCTGTCATTGTTACCTCAAACTCTTCAACAGAGTTATAACGTGCATTTATTTTTTTGAAATATTGCTGTACTTCATTTGTTGTTTCTTCTTCCACCTCATCGTGATCTACGCGTGTATCAGAGTTTGAAATGATAACTGCTGTATCAATTTTCAACTTTGGATTCGCTTGATTCTCAAAGTATTTCTGATATTTTAAAGCAGTATCTTTAAGCGGAACAGCAAGAATGGCCTTAAAACCAGTTCCTTTCCAATTTTTACAAAAATGCTCTGAAATGTCAAAAGCAATTTCTTCTATGACTTGTTGCGATTTATAAATTTCTGTAATGGAGGAAAATTTTCGTTTCAAATCTTTAGCTTGATATTCAGACAATGGCTCTGAAAGTCGTTCAAATCCACGATTAATTTGTTCGTGATTTACTGTAAGCTTAGCAGAACGACCTTCGTAAAGTAAGGGTAAAACAGCACCGTCTTCTACTGCTTGATCAATTGTATATTTATCAATGTATCCACCAAATTTGTGGGCTGTATTTTTTTCCGTTTTCATCAATGGTGTTCCTGTAAAACCTATGTAACAGGCCATTGGCAACACCTTTTTCATTAAAGCGTGATTTTTACCGTATTGTGAGCGATGCGACTCATCAACTAATACAAAAATATTCTCCGACTTATTTTTGAAATCCTTTCTTCTTAGTGCAGATTCAAATTTATCGATAAGCGTTGTTACAATTTCAACATTGCTTTCTTGCACTAAATCAATTAAATGATTTCCACTTTTTGCTTGCACTGGTTCTTTTCCACATTGTCTGAACGTTCTATGAATTTGTTTATCCAATTCCACGCGGTCTGTAACAACAATTATTCTGGCATTTAGAATCGTGGGGTTGAGAATTATCGCTTTGGCAAGCATCACCATCGTTAATGATTTACCACTTCCTTGCGTGTGCCAAATTACACCTCCTTTGCGTTTTCCTTCTTTGTCAAAATTTTGAACTCTAGAAACGGCAGATTTTACAGCAAAATATTGCTGATAGCGTGCTACTTTTTTAATACCTCCATCAAACAATAAAAAATGATTGGCTAATTCCATCAAACGTTCTGGACGGCAAAGGCAATAAAGCATTTTGTCTTGCTCGGTCGGTAATCTATTTTCACTTGGAAGATTTCCAACTGTTTTGTTAAGAATGGTTTGAACGCTTGCTTCTACATCTGTACTTTCTTTCCAATACGACCAAAATTTTGATGGTGTGTTGGTTGTTGCATATTTCACTTCATTGGGTTGAACTGCCAGTAATAATTGTGTAAACTGAAAAAGTTTGGGAATTCCATCGTCTTTCTTCTGATTGCGTATGAATTGAGCAATACTTTCATCAATGGAAGCATTTTTGTCGCGACGTTTGTTTTCAATGGCACAAAAAGGAATACCATTTATAAAAAGCACTAAATCAGGACGGCGAGAATAATTTAAACCTTCCACTTTGAATTCATCGGTAATGTGAAATACATTGTTTTCCAATTGATTCCAATCGATGTATTTGAGTGTGAAACTTTTTCGATCGCCGTGTACATTTTCTTCAAAGCTTTTACCTAAAACCAATAAGTCAAAGATTTTTTCGGAAGTTTTCACCAAGCCTTCATCTGGAACGTTTTTAAGTGTGTGAATGGCATCGTGTACACTTCCTAATGAGAATTTATGCGTTGAACCTTTGTACTCAAACTGATTGATTTTGTGCAATTGCGCTTCTAAAATCCCTTCCAAAATCACATTGCTTTTCAACCCAAAACGTTCCAACTCTGTTTGTTCAGGTGATATATAACTCCAACCTAACTTTTGAAGAAGCGCAAGGGCTGGCTGTTGAGAATCTTTTATTTCGGTGTAGTGTGTCATTCGTTTTGTGGGTTTAAAGAAGATTGTAAAAACTTACGGTCGTTTTGGAGAATTTATTGGCGTTTTGGAGAATTGAATTTAAGAAACTGAAATCCTTAGAAAACCAATGTAATAAATACTTTGCACGAAATTCACGCAAAGAACAAACGAACGTTTTGGAGAATTTATTGGCTTTTTGGAGAATTGAATTTAAGAAACTGAAATCCTTAGAAAACCAATACAATAAATACTTTGCTCGAAATTCACGCAAAGAACAAACGGA
>RFNX01000249.1 GCA_009926905.1 Flavobacteriales bacterium | reverse complement strand
CTCCATTCTCACTCTGATTCTCTACACTGATTGAAGCAATCTGTAAATTAATTGAGAGACATTTTTCAAAAATTAACTTCACAATTCACAATCAACTTCAAATACCAATCCCCTA
The DNA here is from genome assembly GCA_009926905.1 of Flavobacteriales bacterium. Classification (GTDB taxonomy): domain Bacteria; phylum Bacteroidota; class Bacteroidia; order Flavobacteriales_D; family Crocinitomicaceae; genus UBA952. The sequence continues at coordinate 10,867 of RFNX01000249.1, read as the reverse complement.
TTTCCGAAAAACCTATATCTTTGATTGAATTTCAATTTCAAGCAAGTGATATTAGCAATTAATTGGGCAGTTGATTCAGAAATAATTGACGGCTATCGTACTCCAAATCTTTACGGACTTCTTTTCGTTTCAGGTTTAATCATTGGTTATTTTGTGATTAAACGCATGTTCGCAAAAGAAAATATCCCCAACGAATCTTTAGATAAATTAGTGATGTACATGGTTTTGGCTATTATCGTTGGAGCACGTTTAGGTCATGTTTTCTTTTATGGTCCATACTACGACGTCATCGAAGATGGACGAATCATCGAACGTGGCTATTTTTCTCATCCAGGTGACATTATCAAAGTTTGGGAAGGTGGACTTGCGAGTCACGGAGCGGCAATTGTCATTTTGATTTCGTTGTATCTTTTTTCTAAAAAAGTGGTTCATAAACCTTTTCTTTGGATTCTCGACCGAATTTCTGCACCGATTGCAATTGGTGGAACTTTTATTCGTTTGGGAAATCTAGTAAATCACGAAATGGTGGGCGATGTAACAACCGTTCCTTGGGGTTTCCGATTTTTACACCACGATTTTGCTTCTTATAACGGAACCTGGGAATCAATTCCAGTAAGACATCCAGCGCAATTATACGAAGCAATTTGTTATTTTATTTCCTTTTTGATTTTATTATTCCTCTATTGGAAAAAAGACTATTGGAAAAAATCTGGGTTTATTTTTGGATGGTTTTTGATATTCATTTTTGGTTTTAGATTCATTATCGAATTTATAAAACTCGGCCAAACTGCACGTGATTCTGTTTACTTTATCAATACTGGACAAATGTTGAGTATTCCTTTTGTACTTGCCGGAATTTACTTAATCGCTAAATCCTTGAAAACAAAAACACTTGCTGATGAGAAATAAAAGTTGGTTAATCGCAATCGTTGTTTTTGCTTTTTACGCTTGTTCAAACGGTGCCAAAAAGTCGAATAAATCAGATAAAGCGAAACCCGAAGAAACTCACGAAGAAGAATACATTCCTAAAATTAAAACAGGAGTTGCTTCAGTTACATTGGGAGTTGGAGAAAATGAAGAAGATTCGAAAATCTGTTATTCCTACTATGAATTGACTGACAAAAGCTTGCTTTATGAAGAAAATGTCAATAAATTATTGGGAGAAAGCATAACAATTGAACAAGAAGAACCTGAAGAAAAAGCAAAAGAAACAAAACTTAGTCACAAACATTTTCTTAGTATTTTAAAGGATTTCAAACGTGATTTTGATAAATACTCAGATACAGATTATCCTTGGACTTATTTTGACTCCTGTTCAATTGACGAAAGCTACAAAGCTTTTGTTCAAGTATTTAATGGTAGCTATTCTTATACGGGGGGAGCACACGGAAACTCATATGAAGGTTATTATTTATTCAGTAAAGAAACTGGCGAGCAACTAAGAGTGAAAGATTTGGTAACTGACACAAAGAAATTAAATAAAATTGCTGATAAATATTTCCGACAGTCGAATCAGCTTTCTGCAACTGACAATTTAGAAGAAGCAGGTTTTTGGTTTACAAAAGGATTTGAACTCAATGATAATTTCTATTTCGAGAAAGGAAAGCTTATTTTTATATACAATCAATACGAAATTGGACCTTATGCAATGGGCATCATTTATGTTGAAATTCCAATATCTGAAATTAAATCAATCCTAAAAGTAGATTTAGATAGAACAAAATAAAAGACTTAGTGTTAAAATGACATTATGGTATTTTATTCAAATTGATTCTTATATTTGTCAACAGAAAAAGAAATTATTATGGCAACAAAAACAGCTGCTGCATCTAAAAAAACGGGCAAATCTGCTGGTTCAAATACACCTAAATTTCCAAAAGAAGTTTACGTAAAATGGTACAAAGACATGCTTTTGATTCGAAAATTCGAGGAAAAAACAGGTCAATTATACATTCAACAAAAATTTGGTGGATTCTGCCATTTATATATCGGTCAAGAAGCGATCGTAGCTGGAACTGCTAGTGCGTGCCGACCTACAGATAAACACATGACTGCTTATCGCGACCATGGACATCCAATTGCTTTAGGGACGGACCCACGTGTTTTAATGGCTGAATTATATGGCCGTAAAACGGGATGTTCCAAAGGAAAAGGTGGTTCGATGCACTTCTTCGACAAAGAGAAAAATTTTATGGGGGGACACGGAATTGTTGGCGCTCAAATCGCAATGGGTGCTGGTGTGGCATTTGCTGAAAAATATCTTGGAACAGAGAATATTGCTGTTGTTTCAATGGGAGACGGAGCTGTTCGTCAAGGAGCTTTGCACGAAACCTTTAACATGGCGATGATGTGGAAATTACCCGTAATATTCATTATTGAAAATAACAATTATGCAATGGGAACTTCTGTTGAACGCACAACAAACGTTACAGATTTATCCAAAATTGGTCTTTCTTATGAAATGCCATCCAAAATTGTAAATGGAATGCGCCCTGAAGATGTTCACGATGCCATTGCAGAAGCTGCAGAAAGAGGTAGAAGAGGCGATGGTCCAACGTTATTGGATATTAGAACATATCGCTACAAAGGACATTCGATGTCTGATCCACAAAAATACCGTACGAAGGAAGAAGTGAGCGAATGGATGGAACAAGACCCAATCGAACATTGTTTAAATGTGATTAAAGAAAACAAATGGTTGTCTGAAAAAGAGATAGAAGACATCAGTGTTTGGGTGAAAAAAGAAGTGGATGAATCAGTTGAATTTGCTGAAAACTCGCCTTACCCTGAAGCACACGAATTATACGAAGACGTTTATGTTCAAACTGATTATCCTTATATTAAAGAATACTAAAAAAGAAATAACATTATGGCTGAAATAGTTTATATGCCAAAATTGAGCGATACCATGTTAGAAGGTGTTGTTGCTGGTTGGAATAAAAAAGTGGGTGACACTGTCAAAGAAGGAGAAATTCTTGCTGAAATCGAAACAGATAAAGCAACAATGGAGTTTGAATCTTTCTTTGATGGCGTTTTGTTATACATCGGAGTTGAAACTGGAAAATCAGCACCAGTAAATTCTATTTTGGCAATTATTGGTCAAACTGGTGAAGATATTTCTACAATTATAGCAGGCGCTGGAACTACTGCTGCTCCAATTGTGGAAGAGAAAAAGGAAGGAGCTCCAAAAGTTGTTGCAGTACCAAATCCCGCACCAGTTGCTGCAGCACCTGCACCAAAAGCAGAAGCTCCAAAATCAACACCAATTGCAAACAATTCGAACGGAAGAATTTTCGCATCGCCTTTAGCTAAGAAATTAGCAGAAGAAAAAGGAATTGATATCAATGCTGTTGGCGGAACTGGTGAAGGCGGACGCATTGTGAAACGCGATGTGGATCATTACACTCCTTACACACCAGCTGAACGTCAACCTGTTGCTTCATCAAGTGTTGCAGGTGTTGAATCATTTACAGACGAACCAGTTAGTCAAATGCGTAAAACGATAGCGCGTCGCTTAGCTGAAAGTAAATTTACTGCTCCACACTTCTATTTGACGTTAGACATCAATATGGAAAATGCGATGGCTTCAAGAAAAGCTTTAAATGCAATTGAAGGTGTTAAGGTTTCATTCAACGACATGGTTATTAAAGCTGTAGCACATGCTTTGAAACAAAATCCAAATGTGAACAGTTCTTGGATGGGAGATTTTATCCGAAGAAATCAACATGTTCACGTAGGCGTTGCTGTGGCTGTAGAAGACGGTTTGTTAGTTCCAGTTGTTCGCTTTGCAGATACAAAAGGTTTGTTGCAAATCTCTGCTGAAGTTAGAGAATATGCTAAAAAAGCAAAAGATAAAAAATTACAACCAAGTGATTGGGAAGGAAATACATTTACAATTTCAAACCTTGGAATGTTTGGCATTGAATCGTTTACTGCAATTGTGAACCCACCTGACAGTTGTATTTTAGCAATTGGAGGAATTAAAGAAGTTCCAGTAGTGAAAAATGGACAAATCGTTCCTGGAAATGTTATGAAAGTAACGCTTTCTTGCGACCATCGAGTTGTTGACGGAGCTACAGGTGCTGCATTTTTACAAACATTTAAGCAATACATGGAAAATCCAGTTTCGATGTTGTTGTAAATGAAAAAATACAATTTAGAAGGACTTGCAATTTGTAAGTCCTTTTTTATTTTTATAACTAGTTGTTGAAGTTTTATAAACTCTGTTCGAATTCTTATATTAATTTTATAATTCAATTAGGTTTTCTAGACCTTAAATTATTTCTATGAAAAAATCATTTATTATTATAGCTGTAATTGGATTTGCAGTTGCGTGTAATACAGCAAAAAAAGCAACAGTCACTGAAACAACAGCAATTCCTACGGACATCGAAAGAGGACAAAAATTATATCCAGGTTACACGTTAGCAGAATTAAATGAAGGAAAAAGTTTATACGATGCCAAATGTTCTACCTGTCACGATTTAGTAAAACCAGCGAATGAAACACCTGAATCGTGGAAGAGAATCGTTCCGAAAATGAGTGAGATTTCAAACAAAGATAGCAAACCAATTTCACCAAAAGAAGAGAATTTGATTTTAAAGTACTTAGTAACAATGAGTTCTAAATAACTAGAACTTAAGGAGTCATTCGATTATCAATTAAATCGGTGGTGTAATGTTGATAAATGGCTTTCATTTTTTGAATGACTAATTTATCTTCCTTTTTCCATTTTCTATGACTTTTATCGTTCCATGTTAAAGTTGCTTTTCCGGGACGAAAACAAATTAAATTCTCTTGCGAATAAACAATTTTTGGTTGTTTTTTTGGATTGAAATACGAAGTTCCAAAAGCGTAAAATTTTGTTTTAACATTCATTATATCCATTAAGGTTGGTAAAATGTCAATTTGTTGGAAAGGAGTATTAGCAGGAATTTTGGGTAGTTTTTCACTTGCGTGATAAAAAGCGATTGGAATATGATACGAATAATCTAATGAAATACGATCAGCACGTTTTGTCGGTCCCACATGGTCTGCAGAGAAGATAAAAATCGTATTTTTAAACCATGGTTTTGTTTGTGCTTTCTCCCAAAATTCTTTGAACGCAAAATCAACATAACTAATTGTGCCGCAAATCGGATCTTTTGGGTTGATTTTCACTTTGTCTTTAAAATCTTTGTGAATCAAATAAGGATGATGTGAAGAAAGCGTAAAAATCATTCCAAAAAATGGCTTTTTCATTTTATCCATTTGCTCTAAAGTCCATGGCATAAATTGATGGTCCCAAATGCCCCAATTGCCATCGAAATGTTTTTCGTTGTTGTATTCAGTTCTACCAAAATACTTGTCAAAACCAGCAGCAGCAGCAAATGCATCAAAACGCATGGAACCGTTTGTACACCCATGAAAAAATGCGGAAGAATAACCTTTTTCCTTTAATATACTAGGAATACTTTGAAATTGATTGTTACTGTAAGAAGATAAAATAAAACTTTTCGTCATCCATGTTGGAATTGATGAAACAACAGTTGGCACAGCATCCATGGAAGTTCTGCAATTAGCTATTGCTTGGTCAAAATACATGGAATGCGCTAAAACAGAATCCAAATAAGGTGTGTAACTCTCTGGATTCTTTGGTCCAACATACATGGAGCCAAAACTCTCAAATAAAACCAAAACAACATTCATCGAATCATTGAGAATATGTTGTGGTCGTGTAAATTGTACTGGATTGAAATAATGATTTAATTCTGTTTCTGATGAAAAATACTCTTTTTTCTCAACTGCTAAACTGCTATAAGTTTTGAGAATTGTGAATGCAGAATTTAAAACGCCAGGAGAATTTTCAATTGAACAATAATTGGTAGATTCGATAATTCCAATTGGTCGCAATTGAAATCCCCCACGACCAACAATTACAGTAATTAAAACAGTCAATAATAACGTAAGATAAGCTTTTTTGGAATGAAAATCTACTTCAACTGATTTTAAACGTTGATATACATAAACGGTTGAAATATAAGAAAATATAAAAAAAGTTAGCAACCACCAAAATTCCATTAAGAAATCTCCAGCTAGATTACTTGATTCGTCGTTTGTCAACATGTAAACTAAATAATCATAACTTGTACGCTTGTTTACATAAGAGAAATATGCAACATCCATTGCATTGAATAAATAGACAACAAAGCTTGTTATTGCAAAAATGAATATAAGCACAACCTTTCTAGCATTTTCAACTTTTTTTGGAATTGGAATTAACGAAAAAACAATGAATGGTAAAAAATAGAGTGCAACCGTTATTACATCAAACCAAATTCCGATAATGTGTTCATAAATTCCAAAATTCGGAAAAGAACGCGAATTTGTTAAAATCAAAAGAATACGATACAACTCTAAGAAAAACAAGACCAAACTCAGTTTAGATAAAAGGTTTAGGATTGAATTTCTTTTGAGTATTGACATATTTAATTTAGCATGTAAAATTAAGAATGAATAGTTGACTTCGAGAGCCTCAGTTAACTATTCAATTTTTATATGAACTAAGGCTATCGATGTGGGCTGAGGCGCACGATGTGGGCTGAGGCTCTCGATATGGGCTGAGGCGCACGATTTGGGCTGAGGCTCTCGAAGCCCACATCAATCTAATAATTAATTATTTTTTCAATCGTTTCCAACAAGCGTTCTTGAGGTAAAAATTGCTTTTCCAACGAAACTGCAAATGGAACAGGTGTATCCAAAGAAGCAACCCGCATAACAGGCGCATCCAAAGATTGGAAACAATTTTCAGTAATCATTGCAACCAACTCTCCTCCTATTCCACCGATCATACAATCTTCATGAAGCACAATCACTTTACCTGTTTTTTTAACAGCTTTGTAAATGGCATCTGTGTCCAATGGCAACAGGGTTCGTAAATCCATGATTTCAGCAGAAATATCTGGGAATTTTGTCAACGCTTCTTTTGCCCAATGAACCCCTGCACCATAAGTGATTATTGTTAAATCTGTTCCTTCAGTAACAGTTGCTGCTTTTCCAATTTCTACTGTATAGTAATCATTTGGAATTTCTTCTTTGATGCTTCTGTACAACAATTTGTGTTCGAAAAACAAAACAGGATTTGGATCTTCAATGGCAGCATTCAACATTCCTTTTGCGTCATAAGGATTTGAAGGATACAAGATTTTTAAACCTGGCGTATGAAAAAACCAAGCTTCGTTGCTTTGTGAATGGAAGGGTCCAGCTGCTGTTCCTGCTCCAGTTGGCATGCGCACTACAACATCCGCATTTTGTCCCCAACGCCAGTGCATTTTAGCTAAGTTATTGATAATTTGATTGAAACCACACGTTACAAAATCAGCAAATTGCATCTCAACCATCGCTTTCATTCCTGAAATGGACAAACCTAAACCAGCTCCAACAATTGCCGATTCACAAATTGGTGTGTTGCGAACGCGATCTTTTCCAAATTGATCTACCAAACCTTCAGTAACTTTGAAAGCACCGCCGTATTCAGCAATGTCTTGTCCCATCAAAATTAAATCAGGGTATTTTTCCATCGATTGAATCAATGCATCTTGAATCGCGTCAATGAATCTTTTTTCAGTTTTTGCGCCACCAGCATTTACAATTGCTTGGGTAAACGGTGCATAAACATCCGCTAATTCTGTTTCTAAACTTGCAACTATAGGTCCTTCAGCTTGTGCTGTTTCAAAACCCGATTGAATTTCTTCTTTAAATGCCGCTTTGATTTCGTTTTCCAAATCGTCCGTTAGAACTCCAATTTCTTTCAAATATAGTTCATAATTGGCAACAGGATCTTTTTGCGTCCATTCGTCTTGAATTCCTTCAGGGTAATATTTAGTTCCAGAAGATTCTTCGTGGCCTCTCATTCTGAAAGTCATCAACTCCAAAATGTAAGGTTTCGGTTCATTTCGAATGTCGTCGTTAATTTTTCGTACCGTTCGAATGACTTCCAAAATATTGTTCCCATCCACTTGAACAGCATTCATTCCATATCCTATTCCTTTGTCAATAAATTGCTTACATCTAAATTGTTCGATGGAAGGCGTTGAAAGTCCCCATTGATTATTCTCTATTGAAAATATAACTGACAAATCCCAAACAGCAGCTACGTTTAATGATTCGTGAAAATCACCTTCAGAAGCACCACCGTCACCAGTGAAAACCATCGTTGATTTTCCATTCTTTTGAATTTTATTAGCAAGAGCTATTCCATCGGCAATTCCTAATTGTGGTCCCAAATGCGAAATCATTCCTACTAACTTGTATTCTTGCGTACCAAAATGGAAAGAACGATCACGGCCTTTTGTAAAACCTGAAAGTTTTCCTTGAAATTGAGCGAACAAACGGTTTAACGGAATGTCTCGGGTTGTAAATACGCCTAAATTTCGGTGCATAGGTAACATGTATTCCTCTTTGTCCATTGCATACGTACATCCAACAGAAATTCCTTCTTGTCCCCAACCAGAAAACCATTTGGTGATTTTACCCTGACGAAGAAGAATTAACATTTTTTCTTCAATCAAACGTGGCTTTAACAATTTCTTATAAATCGCCACTAATTCTGCATCATCAAATCCTTCACGATTGAATTCAATGTGACGTTTTTCTAAAACTTCCATAAGATAATTTAGATTTGAAACTAAGGTAGGAACTAAACTTTCATTCCTTTTACAACACGTTCTTTGCGTTTAGTTTTTTCAAGACGTTTTTTCACAACTAATAAATGTGCTGTGCGAGGACTTCCTCTTAACATATCAATTTTATAAACATTTTCACCATAATTGATTTTTGGCCCACCTTGAGCATTCCAATCAGCGTCAAAATAATAACGTTTATTTGCAGATGTATTCTCTGCTTTAGTTGCAAATGCGATAATTTTGTTTTCACCTAGCTCAAAACGCACACGTATTTCTCCTTTAGATCCAAAATCTTCGAAAACACACTTAGTTCCAGCCGGAATAATGATTGATTCCTTTTTACTACTAGAACTTGAAACCAATGTTCCATTTTGGGTGGTATTCTCACTATCGGATTTTTGGTCTTGATTGAGAATAACAGTATGCGAAGTAAAAAATTGAACTTGTCTCATTTTTTCATCTGAATCTAAACCGAATTCATCTCTGATTTGGTTGGTGTATGGAACTTTTACGCCACAAGATGACAATAGTGCTATTGTGGTTAAAAGGAAAATCAATTTTTTCATAAATATTTTTTTTGCAAAAGTACTTAAAAAGAAGGAAAGGTAAATGTTGAAAAAATATAAAAAATCTAACTACCAAAACTTTGCAAACTATGTTTTAGTTTCATGTTAAATCAAAGGATTGAAATTTACGCCATTTACGCATATAAATCGCATAAGAAATAGGGTTTTGTTGAATTTTAAGTTAGACTTCAACGAGAATAAATAACGAATTCAACACCGCGAACAAAACAACTTGAGTATTACTTTAAATCTTGAATTGAATTATCCCTTTGATTATTTTAGAATTATTGCAAAAGATTGAATGTAGTTCTAAATGGATATTCCAATTTTTAAAAGAGTTAACTTTTTACCCAACACTTTTCACTTTCATCGCGACAGCTATCAGGATTACATTTTAATATCCACCTAACCAACGTCTTAAGAACCATTCTCCTCCTAAGAATAAGAAAAGAATCAAGAAAATTGAAACGTAATCCATCAAGTCATTGAAAGCCGTTTCTTCGTAGGAAACAGTTGCAATATCATCTCGGTTTTCGATGGTTTTCAATAAGGTTTCGTACTCTTTTAAAAGCAAAAACTTCCCATTCGATTGTTTCGCTAATTGCTTCAACATCCCATGATTTGCAGTCGTTTCTGATTTTTCAATCTGAATGTCTTCCACTACAAAAACGCCTTGCTTGTTGTAAGTTTTACCGTCATAAGCCGTTTTCGCGAACCATTTGTATTTTCCAGCTTTCAACTTTCCTAATGAAAGTTTAAAAGCTGAACCCATGACACCAAATTGTGAACGGTAAACTTTGCCATTTTCAGCCACAATTTTCATTTCAATTTGTGGTTTTGTAATCGGTTCCAAAGAAGAGTTGTAAAAGGAAGCATTCACAATTACTTCTTCATCAATTGTAAATCGTTTTTGAAATTCTACGCGCAAACCAGCTCCTTGTTGTTTCACTAACAGGTAATTGATGGTTTTACTAAATAAATCTGTGAAAGCTTCGTGATTGCCTGATCGCACAAAATCGTTCAATTTCCAACGCCACAAACCTTCACCGTACAACACTCCGAAACGTAAATTATTCGTTTGTTGGAAAAACAAAAGTGGTTCCTTTTTCTTAATCTGACCGATGCGTTGATACAGCAAAACCTCCGTATTTCCAGAAGTTTTTACATTTCCAAATTTACTTTTCAAAGGGGGAAAGAAATTCACTGCGTCTTCTACTTTCTCTGAAATTTCAAAAGCTGCAAATGCTGAATTGATAGTTCCTTGAAAATCATCTGTTTGATTGCCTTGAGCAGCAGTAATTCCTATATTCAATTTTGAAATGATAGCGCTCGAAGTATTTGGTCCAATGATATAAAACAAAGGAATTTTCTTAGACTGAATCAAACTTAAAATAGAAGGATCAAAATTGATTCCTGGTTCGTGCCAAATCACCAAATTCACGCGATCTAAGGTCTTGTTCCAATCTTTTAGCAGCACACTTTCCGATTCAATGTTCTCGTTTTCATCCAAAACTTCTTTCAAAGCTGATATATCTGGATGCGGAGCCCCACCTAAAATCAATACTTTGCTTCGAGCATCAATCACTTCAATGTAGAACGTTCGCGTGTTGTTTTTAAGTGTGTATTCGTTAGTTATTG
>RFNX01000616.1 GCA_009926905.1 Flavobacteriales bacterium | reverse complement strand
ACTTTGGATAGTGAGATTAAAGCTGAAACAGAAGAATTTGACGAAACTTCACTTCACATGCGCCAATTATTGAAAACAAAATTGGTTGACATGGATCTTTCTGTAAGAGCATTAAACTGTTTGAAAGCAGCTGATGTTGAAACGTTAGGAGATCTTGTATCTTATGCTAAATCTGATTTGTTGAAATTTAGAAACTTCGGTAAAAAATCATTAACAGAATTGGAAGATTTAGTTGATAACAAAGGATTGACTTTCGGAATGAATGTAGCGAAATATAAATTAGACAAAGATTAAGAATTGAATCATGAGACACGGAAATAAAGTAAACCATTTAGGGAGAAAAACAGGACACCGTAAAGCAATGCTTTCGAATATGGCTTGTTCTTTAATTGAACATAAAAGAATTACAACAACATTAGCAAAAGCGAAAACTCTACGCGTATTTGTTGAACCTATTCTTACAAAATCAAAAACTGATTCTACTCATTCAAGAAGAACTGTATTCTCTTATTTACAAAACAAAGATGTAGTAACTGAATTGTTTAGAGAAGTGGCTCCAAGAATTGCTGAAAGAAATGGTGGCTACACAAGAATCATCAGAACTGGTAATAGATTGGGTGACAATGCTGAAATGTGTATGATTGAATTAGTTGATTTTAACGAGATCTACACAAATGAGAAAGCTAAGAAAACTACTCGTCGTTCTAGAAGAGGAGGTTCATCCGCTTCAAAAGAAACAGTAGTAGCATCAACTGATGAAGTAGTAACAGATGCGGAAGTTGATACAGACGCAGAAGTAGTAACAGAAGCTGATGCTATCGAAGAAGCAACAACTCAAGAAACAAATACTGAAACTTCAACTGACGAGAACACAACTTCAACAGATGAAGAATCGAATTCTACAGAAGAAAATTCTGAAGAAGGAAAATAAATATTCACATTATGTTAATAAAAAGGCGGTCAATTGATCGCCTTTTTTGATTTATTCTAACGCCAAATAGAACGAAGTTTCTAATTTTGTTCAAAATTCTAAATGGATACTATTCAAGCTGCAGTTTTACTCCTAGAAGACGGAACTGTTTTTAACGGTAAATCAATTGGAAAAATTGGTACCACAGGTGGAGAAATTGCCTTCAATACAGGAATGACAGGTTATCAGGAAGTTTTTACAGATCCATCTTATTTTGGACAAATCCTTATAATGACAAGTTCCCATATCGGTAATTACGGTGTAAATTCAGAAGAAATAGAATCCGATTCCATAAAAATTGCTGGTTTAGTAACAAAAAAATTCTCAAATGGATTTTCCAGATCAGCTGCTAAAGGCTCGCTTCAAGATTTAATGGAAACCAACGAAACTGTTGGAATTTCTGATATTGACACACGAGCATTGGTTAGACACATTCGGAATAAAGGCGCGATGAATGCCATTATTTCTTCAGAAGAGTTTGATTTAGAAATTCTTAAACAAAAATTAGCTTCAATTCCGTCAATGGAAGGTCTGGAGTTATCATCAAAAGTATCAACGAATATCCCTTACGAAGTCAATTCTGAAGATTCAAAATATAAAGTAGCTTTGATAGATTTTGGTGTAAAGAAAAACATAGTTCGTTGTCTAGCTGATAGAGCATGTCATGTCAAAGTTTTTCCAATGAATACCTCTTTCGCTGAAATCAATGCATTTAAACCTGATGGATTTATGCTTTCAAATGGTCCGGGTGATCCTTCTGCTATGGAATCTTCAATTGAATTAGTGAAAGAAATTGTCAATTCAAATAAACCTGTTTTTGGAATTTGTTTAGGTCACCAAATTTTAGGTTTAAGTCAAGGTTTGAAGACCGAAAAAATGTTCAACGGTCATAGAGGAATCAATCATCCAATAAAAAACTTAAAGACAGGTAAGGGTGAGATTACTTCACAAAACCATGGATTTGTTATTTCTAAAGAAAGTATTGAAAATCAATCTGAAATCGAAGTAACCCATATTCACCTTAATGATGGAACAATTGCTGGTATAGAACTAAAAAGCAAACTTGTATTTTCTGTTCAATATCATCCTGAAGCTTCGGCTGGACCTCACGATTCTCGTTATTTATTCGATCAATTCGTGAATAATATGCATCAATCTAAAAATCAATAATTATGAGTTACATTTCAGGAATTTATGCCCGTCAAATTTTGGATTCAAGAGGAAATCCAACAATTGAAGTTGATGTGGTTACTACAAACGGTATTTTAGGTCGTGCGGCTGTACCTTCTGGTGCTTCAACAGGAATCCATGAAGCTGTCGAATTAAGAGACGGAGACAAATCTATTTACCTTGGAAAAGGAGTTTTGAAAGCTGTTCAAAATGTTAACACTTTAATCAGTGACGCATTAAATGGAATGGATATTTTCGACCAAAAAGCAATTGATACAGCTTTAATCAAATTAGATGGAAGCGAGAATAAATCAAATTTGGGAGCAAATGCAATTTTAGGTACTTCTTTGGCAGTTGCTAAAGCGGCAGCACAAGAAGCGAATTTAAGTTTGTTTAAGTATGTTGGTGGAGTAGGAGCAGTAACGATGCCAGTTCCAATGATGAACATATTAAATGGTGGTTCACATGCTGACAACTTAATTGATATTCAAGAATTTATGGTAATGCCTTTTGGAGCTAGTTCATTTTCTGAAGGTTTACGTTGGGGAACAGAAGTTTTTCATCACCTTAAAAGCGTTTTGAAATCAAAAGGAATGTCAACAAACGTTGGTGACGAAGGAGGTTTTGCACCTAGTTTAGGTTCTAACGAAGAAGCTATTCAAGTGGTAATTGAAGCAGTAGAAAAAGCTGGATTCAAACCTGGACATGATATGCATATTGCTTTAGACGCGGCTTCTTCAGAATTTTATAAAGCTGACAAAGGAGTTTATCATTTTGAATCAACTGGTGAAGATAGAACATCAGCAGAAATGGTTGCTTACTGGGAAGACTGGACCAAAAAGTACCCAATTATTTCAATCGAAGATGGATTGGCAGAAGACGATTGGGCTGGATGGAAATTAGCAACTGATAAAATTGGCAATAAAGTTCAATTGGTAGGAGATGATTTATTTGTTACGAATACAAAACGTCT
>RFNX01000192.1 GCA_009926905.1 Flavobacteriales bacterium | reverse complement strand
TGATTGAATCGCACCAATTTTGCAACAGTTGCTTTCGTTCGCGTCAATGAAGTAATAATCAATTTACTGCCTTTCAATGGACTTTCTTTGATTGCTTTTTTGAAGCGAACGCCAACTGTATCTAGGGTTTCCTTTGCGTGTGGAGTTAAATAAGGAAAGGAAAAAACGAAGGTGTCTAAAATGAATCCTGTTTTGTTTTCAACGCAGACTAATTCATTGCATTGATACAATTTTTTTAAATGTTCTTCGTGTTCAACGGCTTGAATTCCTTGTTTTTCAGAAATAAAAATGTAATCTGGCAAACGATTATTGAGTGAATCGCTGAATGGATGTTCACGGAAATAATTGCAATCGTAAACTATTGTATCTTCGAAGAATAAATCTGCTTTTCTTAATTTCTGAAAAGTAGTCAAATGCGTGTAAAATCCTAGGGATAACAAAACAACTACAATTGCACTTAAGGAAATGGAGAATAATTTCATTTCAACAAAAGTACTATTTATAGCTAAATACTTCGATTGGTTGGCTAACTTTGCAAGGTGAAAGATTTTGAAAACTTGAAAGCACAATTGAACCTTTTAGAATGGCCAAGTGTGTATTTGTTCAAATTTATCGTTCCCAACGATAACGAAAAAATAGCTTTGACTTCCGCCTTGTTTGATGAAAACGCAGACATATCGTATCATACATCTGCGAAGGGTACTTATGTAAGTGTGAGTGTAAAAGAAGTAATGATTTCGGCAAATGCAGTGATTGAAATTTATGAAAAAGCAGTAAAAATTGAAGGAATAATCTCTTTATAATTATGGAAAAGATAGTAAACGTATTGGTTGTGACATTTGGAATTTTAATGTCATTTGTATTGTATCGATTGTTGTTGAAACGATTAAGCAAAGGAAGTGTGAATCAAGCACTGTTTTGTACTTTGTATAGTTTGGATAAAAATCCAGCAGAAGGCGAAGTTGAATTTTACTTCATTACTCCAGTTGCAATGAATGTTGTTTTTTGTATTTGGCAGAAAGATCAAAAAATGCTAGAAATACGTAATGAAGAATTCAGCCAAGGCGGCCACATCGTTCGTTTTGATACTAATGAATTAGAAGACGGTGAGTACTTCTTCGGAATCGAAACAACAGAACAAAAAACCATTAAACGTTTTAACATTAAGAATTCTTAAGATTCTTTTGTTTTTTTACCACCTCTGATTTTGATTTTTTTGTGTTTTCCTCTCACAGAGTATTTAGATCTGTTGAAATCACTTTTTGAACCGTCTGGTTTTTCAATACGAACAACGAAACCAGCAGTGTGTTGCATGTAATTGGACGTCTTAAAATCCAGCATTCCAAATTTAGCAGAAGATTGTAATTGAAGTCCGAAACTATTTGAGACCCACAGATTAACGCCAACACCCACATTTAAAGTCGGAGTGAAGGGTTTAGCGGTATTTCTTGGATTTGAAGTTCTTGAAGTTACACCAATTCCAGCAGAAATATATGGGTCGAACCAACTTCTACCAACAAATTGATAAAAACTATATTTCATATTTGCATCTAAAGAAAACAAACTTCCACTTATTCCGATTGAATCGTTTACTAATTTCTCAGGATTGTATTTTGTGAAAGAACCTGCTCCTTCAACGCTCCATCCCATATAAAGGTGTTTGTCAAAAAAAGCACGCGTCGGAAAAAACATCGTGTGAAATTGATCGAAAGCAAAGGGATTTTTAGCGTTTCCGTCATCATCAAGAAATGCCCAAGAAGCACCAAACATAATGTTGTAACTGTCTCGATTATTGATGATTTTAGAAGGTTGCGCAATAACGTTTAAGTTAAGACACAATGTAAGTAGAAGTATAAATCGAGTTAAAATTGACATTAGAAACGAAAAAATTAGAT
>RFNX01000458.1 GCA_009926905.1 Flavobacteriales bacterium | reverse complement strand
CAATAATTTCTTTAAAACACTTCAATTTATCATAAAAAAGTTAACGATTGAATTAACAAATTTTTTTATTATTTAATTTATACAAAGTTGACTTAATGCAAGAATTTTTCAGTTTTGATTCTTCGATAGATAATTCCAAATACATTATAAAATATCCACAGCCGAAGATAGTATCAGAGTTGATTCATTTTATAACTTTAAATCAGTTAATGTCGAATTAGTTCTTAAAGAATAATTGATGTGATTTCACCGTTGCGAATGGAAACAGCTTTTAAATAAGTACATCATTCTAAAAACTGATGAACTTAAAAAAAACTGGATTATATTTCAAAAAAAAAGGCTGACTATTAAAAGTCAGCCCAGTGTATTTTCTCAAAAAAAATTTATCTCTTAATAAACTTTTTAACTTGAACTCCTTTTTCATTTTGCAATTTCACAAAATAAATTCCAGAATTATAATTAGAAACATTGATTGATTTTGATTTTAGATTGGAAACTATTTCTTCTCCATTCGTATTTAAAACTGAAACACTAAAATCTCCCTCTGTTTCAATGTTCAAGACATCATTTGCTGGATTAGGGAAAACATTAAACAATCCAATAGAGTTATCAGCTAAACTAAGGTTTCCATTGGGCATATCTTTAGATAACACCAAAGTGCTTGAATTATTTACCAATTGAGAGTTTAATGTAATTGAAATAACAACAAAAATTGGAAGATTTGAAGTTGAATAATCGTAATATTCATACCAGTTTCTAATTAATTGAATGTTCTGTACACCAAAAATTGCATTGTAAATTACTGCATTCAAAGTATCTTTAATATTTAAACGACTAACATTATTGTAATCATTTTGTTGTAATTTAAGAGTTCCAACTCCATCAATTGTTGAGTAAGAATTTCCTGTTGCAAAAGTATCAATCGGTGCAAAAAGGTTAGCATTTACGATACTTCCATCAAAAACATCGTTCGTTTCATTGCTTAGTGCAAAAGGATAGGTATTCAAAGTTTGTGGATCAACATTCCATTTTAGAAAAACTGTCCCTAAACTTGGTTCAGAAAAAATATTTCCTTGCGAAATTCTTAAATTTGCGTCAGAGTTATAATACGTTGTTAAAAGTGATCCAACACTGTATTTTTTAGTCGCACCTGTAAAAAGTGAATCATCCGTGTTTGGGTCAATTGCATCAACTGAAAGAGTTTTTGTCAATCCTTGCACTCCTAACAAATCACTATAGTCCCAAGTTACACCGTTTCCTGTCACATTGCTATATGTAACTGTATTTGAGTCACATAAATAAAGTGTTGCTGTTGTTCCAATCGCTGGTTCATTGCCAAAAGTTAGCTGACCAAAAGATAAAAAGGGTAAAAACCCTAGTGCTAGTAAAATTGTTTTCATAGACTTTAAATTGTATTGATGATAAATAATTTATAAAATTAAAAAAATTAATTAATGTTCCTATAAAGTTAGTCCCTTATCAGTGTGAAATGACCGTGACCTTTTTTTGAAACACCGTACAAATCAACAACTTCATACTTGTAAAAATAAACCCCACTTGTTGCATCACTTCCGCTAACTTTTCCATCCCAACTTTCGTTAATCTGATTCAATTCTGTAACAAGATTTCCCCATCGATTAAAAATTTGAACTTTAGATGAACTTGCATTTATAGTTTGAACGGACCAAACATTGTTTATACTATCATTATTGACTGTAAATACATTTGGTACAAACAGTTCTAAAGTAGGAACAATGATCGTAATTTGAACTGAATCAACATCAGAACAGTAACCATTAGTTGCTTGTAACACAACATTATAAGTTCCAATTAAGGGATAGGTTGCTGTTTGTGAATTTAAAGTCGAAGTAGTATTTGTTGCTCCATTTCCAAAATCCCAATTATAAGTTAATCCATTCAAACTAGAATTCAAAAATGTAGCTGTTGATCCTGGAGGACCTGTGATTAAATCTGAACCAAAACTGGCCACCGGAATTGGTAAAACGGTTATTGTTGTTGAACTGCTATCTTGACAACCATTGGCATCTGTTCCAATAACTGAATAGTTGGTAGTTTGATTAGGAGAAATACTTTGCCCATTCGAAATGGAAGGAATCCAAATATAACTTGTGCCACCTGTAGCATTTAGAGAAGTTGATTGCCCTAAACAAATGGTTACTGGTGAACCTGCTTGAATGTTTGGAAGTGCATAAACTGTAACTGGATTTGTTGTTATGGAAACACATCCATTTGAAGTTTGAACGGTTAAAGAAACAGTATAGGTTCCAGGACTATTATAAGTATGTGAAGGGGATTGCGTAGAAGAGTTATTACCATCACCAAAATTCCAAACCCAAGAAGTGGCAGTGTTGCTCGATGTATTATTAAAAATTATACTATCTCCAATACACACGTTGGATGCCGTGAATCCTGCAACTGCTCCTTCATTTACAATTACTTGACCAATAAATTGATCTGTACAACCAGTAGCGGTTGTAACAATAAATGTTACATCGTAAGTTCCAGCTGTTGCATAAGCATGAGTTGGGTTTTGAGATGTTGAAGTTGAGCCATCATCAAAATCCCAAGACCACTGTGTGATTGAGCCACTTGCCTGAACAGATGACTGATCGTTGAACGAAGTAAGGGAGTTGACACACACATTTTGTGCGGCAAAATTTGCAGTTGGAATACTTACGGGAACTTCTACAGCAAATGTTTGTGTAATTCCTGGTACTTGAGGTTGTACAGATGTCCCATTTCCACCAGGTTGCATCCCGCTTTGACCACCAGAACCTGCCAAACCACCAGCAACTGAAAGTGTTCCAGAAAACGTATTTAATGATGACCAAAACAATTTAATTCTTCCTCCAGAGCCTCCTCCTCCTCCTTCTTTATTATTACTACTTTGACCTTGACCTCCTTTTGCTTCAAGTAATCCTGTTCCATTCAAATACTCTGAAACAACTAAAATTCCGCCACCTGAACCCCCGCCTCCAGCTTCTTCACCACATGAAGATGCATTCGTGTTTCCAGTAACGTTAATGTTTCCATTTAATGTAATTGAACTTGCTCTAAGTGTGATTGCTCCTCCGCCAGCGGCTGCGTTACAATCTGAATTTCCTCCGCCAGAACCAAAATCAATATCTATTCCAGTTGCAGTTCCATTTGCAGCGCCACCATTTGCATTTCCTCCGCCTCCACCAGCAGCACCGTAACCTCCGCCTCCACCTCCAACACTACCATTTCCAGAACTTCCAGAACCAGGACCTGATTGCGGAGCATAACCTTGACCCAAACCATCGAAATTTCCATTAAAAACGATTCTTCTAGCTTGTAAAACTACTGGTTGTAAAGATGTCATTGTTACATTTGCTCCAGCCTGAACATCAATCCAGTCATAGTTTTGAGTGCCTGATAAATTTTGAGTTCCAGTGACAATTAAAACAGAAGGAAACATTCCTGTAGCTCCAGTAAAAGGAATTGAACCAGGAGCCGCTGTGTTATTGCCATAATATAGATATAGCATAATGCTACCATTAGCTGGAATAACAGGCATTTTCACCCAAATATTCGTTTGATTGGTGTTAATACCACTTTCGATGTAATAATCTAAATAATTTCCGCAGGATTCATAAACAAATCTTATGTCGTTACCATTTGCTAACATTTTTCCTTGAGATATAGGTGTTTGTGTATCTAAAATCACTAAAGTTTGCAAGTTGGCTGTTGTTGCCACAGGTGTGTTATTGGTTATAGTAAGCGGTTGAACATAACCCCAACCTGTATATGGACAACAAACGTCTGCTAATTGAGGAGAACAATTTTGAGTACTTACTGTAATTGTATCCAAAGCTGAACAACCATAAAGATCTGTTGATGTGACAACGTAAGTATTGGTAGTGTTTGGATTTATCGTTACATTACTTCCTGTTCCAACTGACTGATTACTAGAATTAACCCAAGAATACGCGTAAGTTGGAGAACCGAACAATGTGCTAGCTGATAATTGAACTGGATCTCCTTCACAAACTAAACTTGCACTAGCTATTGAGGTAACTACGGGACATAAATTTACTTTAACAAGCGATGCGTACTGTGCAGGAGAAATACACGGAAATCCAGGATTCGCATATACATCGTTCCATTTTCCATTATTCATTTGCATAATTGCAACGTCTTCACCTGCTGATGAGCAGATATCAGAAGTATTATTTGGTTCGCCAGGATTCCAATTTGTAAAAGAGCAAGGGCTTCCATCTAGCCAAAGCCATGTTCCTTCAGTTGCAGCGTCGGTATAACCAATCCATAAACCTCCAGTAACGCCAGCGTTGTTTGCCGCTAGTAAAACAGCATCGTTTTCAGCTTGATCACAAATTGTTAAAAGTGTTGCGCCAACAGCACTTGCTTGACTGCTAGCTGTGTTCCAGTTACTTGTGGTTGAAGGATTATAATAATATTTAGCGCATGGGTAACCAACAACATTTAAAGGAACAAAACCTGCTTGTGCCATCGCGGCGTCTAATTGTTGAATATTACAAGTCGGCGATTGAGCCATTACTTTTGTGGATAAGAGCAAAAGTTGGAAAAATATAATGTAGTTGTAAAAAAATTTCATAAAATTAAATTTCATACATTAGACTTAAATTGTTTTTCTAAAGTTGCCTCTAAGTCATTGAAAGTTATGCAGTTTTACGACTAACAATATATCCGAATATTCCAGCTGTAAAAAACATTATTAAGCTATATATTGCTGGTGGAATACTCATTACACTATTATTTAAAACGGTTGTAGCAATAAAGATTGCCATAGTTCCATTATGTATTCCTATTTCCATTCCTATAGCAATAGATTGTTTTTTTTCTATTTTCAATAATCTTGGAATAAAATATCCAACACATAAACTTAAAACATTAAATAGCAATGCAGGAAGACCAACTTGTTGAAAATATTCAACAATATGTGCTTTTTCTTTGATAATTGCAGAAACAATTATTAAAACCAAAAAAACTGCAGAAATAATTTTAACTGGTTTTTCAAGTTTCAGTGAAATAGAAGGCTTTTTTGCGTTGACAACCATTCCAATTCCTACTGGTACTAAAACAATTGCAAAAACTTCAATGATTTTTTTAAACTGCAATGGAACAACTTGTCCAGATTCCATGAAATAATCCAATGAAAAATTTACAATTAATGGTAGCATTAAGATACTTAAAATACTATTAAAAGCGGTTAAGCTGATATTCAATGCCACATCACCATTTGCTAAATGACTGAATAAATTTGCAGTAGAACCTCCTGGGGAAGCAGCCAAAAGCATGAGTCCAACAGCTAATTCGGGAGGTAAACCAAAACCTTTTGCTATTAAAAAACATGCGATAGGAAGAATAATCATTTGACAGAATAACCCAATGAGAATTACTTTTGGAAATTTAACTACCCTTTTAAAATCCTCCAAAGTCAAAGAAAGACCTAAACCCAGCATGATTATTCCCAATGCAAGGGGAAGAAAAATAGTTGTTATTGCACTTGATTCCATAATGTTCTTGGTTAGTTTGGAATTTTGGTTATTGTATTGTTATTTTTTATTACTTCCTATATTAAACCCAATAGAAGTGTATATCATTCTGCCAATCATAGGACCACCGAAAACTTCACGTCTTTGTTTGTTTAATAAGTTCGAAGACCCCAAACGCACAACCATTTTGCTGTCTTTAATGTCGAAATTGTAATTTATTTGTGCATCCCAAATGTAATAGGAAGGAACTTGACCTGTACCAAATGTGCTTTGCCATTCAAAACCATTTACCCATTGAAAATTTGTGTTGAAACCAAGATTTTTCCAAACATTTTTTCCAGTGAATCCAACGTTAAATTTATGAGGAGCGGTATTAAATCCTGGTATCAAATCACTTTCTAAAGTTTTTGTAATAAGGTTCGCATAGGTATAATTTGCAGAAACTTGATAGCCTTTTGGTAAATAATAAGCTAATGCTAATCCACCACCCATTGAATTCACTTTTTTAGTGCTGTTCACAGGAACTTGATAAACGCTGTAATCTTTTGTGACAATGGCATCAAAACCACTCGCTTCTCCTGCTACTGCCCCATCTAAAGGTTTCACTATTCGTACATCCGCAATAAAATTTGTGTACTCATTATAATAGAAGTCAGCATCAATAAATAATTTCCCTTTTATGACGCCTCTATAACCAATTTCGATTGTTTTAACCTGTTCAGGTTTTAACTTTCCGTAAGTCGCTGTTTTTAATATCGTTGGATCAATTGCATTCAAATTTCCATTTAAAGCCGTCAGACTATCGTTGAAAGCTGTGACAGAATTTAACGTATAAATATTGTCATAACCATTTAAGTTTCCAAGTAAAGTAATTGGACCTAAATTCAAGTTGATGTATTGATTTTGAAGTGTTGGGGTTCTAAAAGCTGATTGTACTCCAACACGAATATTATTGTTTTTAAAGTTTGTTGAAACTGATAGTCTTGGTGAAAATTGAGGAAGAAAATTCTGGTTTTTATCAATTCGGGCTGATGCGTTAATTACCAATTTGTTGTCAAACATTCGTTTAGTTGCTTGCACATAAGAACCAACTTCCCACAATGAAATTTTTGTAAATTCCGCATTTACATCCGCTGATCCATTCGCTAAAGTATCGCCTGCGTTGACCAAAGTATCTGTAAAAATTGTTCCAAAAGATCTTGGAGAGTAATATCTAAAATTTGCTCCAACTTGTAAATCCATCCATTTCACTTTTGCAAACTTATATTGACCATCCAAATGATAAAATGCTGATCTATCAACGAACTTTGAACCATTTTGCAAATCAGCATTTCCTCTAATCAATTTCACAACACTGTCATAAGCTGTTGTACCTGGTTGATACCAAGAATTATTTGCTGCACCTAATGCTGCATTCATCGAAGTTTGTACATCCGTTATTGTTGCATCATTTTGATAATTTCCGTTTAATTCTTTTAAGGTGTTGAAAAAAGTAGTTAAATAAGTAGGTACCCAATTGTCTTTAATTGATGATTTTGAAACATTTATACCGGTAAAAACTGCATCATAAGAATTGCCTGCGTTTTCAAAAGTTCCATAAGCTTTCACTAAGAAATTTTTTCCACTCCATTCAATTTTATGCTGTTGAAACTGAATGTCTTTAATTGAATATCGATTTGCACCTTGATAAATGGCTGTACCTAAACCAAATTTTCCCGTATAAGAAATTTGTGATGTTGGAGTTAATTTATAATGTAAACCCAAGCTCGTTTTAAAACTTTGCACATTATTATTTGCTAGTTGATTTTCATAATAACCTGGAGCTGTTACTTCTTTTATGTTTAGTCCAACCTGACCAACGACTGGATTAAATTCGATGTAATTATTTAATTTGACCCATGTGTCAATATCTTCTTGCGACAATGATTGGTCGAATTGAAGTTTTGAAACCACACTAGAAAGATTCACTTTAGCAGAAACATCGCCATATATATTAGCGGCGCTATCATTTGCTATCCAATCTTTCATTTGCAAATAGGAAGCAGTAAATTTTAATCCGAATTTTTTGTCTTTTCCATACGCTTCTGCAAAACGGATATTTGCCTCAATTAAGTTGCGAGTCCCAGTTTTAACCTCAGCTGAAAGTCCACGGTAATCATAAGGATTTTTGGAAATCATGTTCACAACTCCTTGAAATGCATTCGGACCATATAATGATGAAGCTGGACCAGTTATTATTTCAACACTTTCCAAATCCAAAGGATTCGCTCCAACTAAATTTCCAACTGGAAAATTCAAACCTGGCGCTTGATTGTCCATTCCGTCAACAAACTGAACAATTCTTACAGGTGCAGTTGTATTGAATCCGCGCATGTTTACTGCTTGAAAACCAGCACTAGAAGTAGATATATCAACACCTCTAAGGTTTTTAAATCCTTCGTAGAAGTTACCACTGGATGTTGATAATATTTGTTGTGCAGAAAGCTTTTGAATACTCACTGGTGATTCCAAAATCTTTTCAGAAACTCTAGAACTTGAAACCACGACCTCGTTAAGAGAAATAGCTTCTTTAACCATAGCTATTGTTAAATTCGATGAAGATTCAAATGTAATCGTTAAACTAAAATCTTGAAAACCTGTATTTTTAATTGTAACTTTTTTTTCTTTGCTTCCTGTTGAAAAATCAACTTTCAAGGTGAACTTTCCATTATCGTCTGAAATCGCACCTTGATTTGATTCAATAACTACGATTTTTGAGAAAGCAATTGGCTTATTTGTTTCACTATCAGTAACTACACCTGAAAAGGTCTTTACTTGCCCAAATAAGCTGGTTCCAATAAACGTTAAAACCATTGAAAGCGCTAGATTTTTAACTATTTTAAACATAATTTTTGGTTTATTTTTTTACTAATTTAAAAATATATTTAAACAATTTTAACATTCCGTATTAATTTTATAAATAAACATTTAAGACTGAATTAATTAATCCACAATATTTTAACTTTACTAAAAAAATTTTTATGCACTATAAATCAATGCTTTACATTTATGTTTTTGAAAAATTACAATCTTCTTTAAAAATCCTATTTCTGTTTGTTGGTTTTTCTCTTCTTTTTAACATCAATTTAGCAACCAGCCAAACAATTACTCAAGGGGAAGGTGTTTATGATATCGAAGGCAATTTCTATCCCACATTTTTAGTAGCCAATGGACAGGAATGGATGGCTGAAAATTTGAAATCAAAAAATTTTTCTAATGGAGATTCCATACCCTATCTCCAACAAAATCTAAGTTGGCAAAACACAAATTCCGCAGCATTCAGTTATTACAATAGTGATCAAAACTTAAGTTCAACATTCGGGAATCTTTATAATTGGTTTACCACTATTGATGAACGCAATGTTTGTCCAGCTGATTGGCACGTTCCAACAGATTTGGAATGGACAGATTTTTCCGATTATCTCGGAGGAAATGGTGTGGCAGGAGGAAAAATGAAAGTACAAGACACTCTTTTCTGGAAAGCACCCAATTTGGGAGCGACAAATGAAAGTTTTTTTTCAGCTCTTCCTGGTGGTTGTAGATACGATGGTGGAAATTTTGCCAATATTTATTCGTACGCAAATTGGTGGACAGGTTCTCAATTAGACAATCAATTTAGTTGGTTTAGATCTACTTATTTCGATAGTGATAACCTCATAAAAAATTACGCAACAAAAAATACTG
>RFNX01000469.1 GCA_009926905.1 Flavobacteriales bacterium | reverse complement strand
AAATCTTTATGTGGAGCGTCGTGCAAACGTTGATCGGATGTGTAACTGTGAACCGTTGAAATGTAAGCGTATTCAATTGGCAACAAATCGCGCATTACTTGAATCATCGGAACGACATTATTTGTAGTGCATGAAGCATTTGAAATGATCGAGTCATTGTTTTTAAGAATCGCATCATTTGCTCCTAAAACAATAGTTGGTATATCGCTATCGCTTGCTGGTGCAGATATAATTACTTTTTTAGCACCACCAGATAGATGTTTCGATGCAGCTTCTCGTGTCAAAAATAAACCTGAAGATTCAATTACGATGTCAACTTTGTTTTCGCCCCAAGGAATCAATTCAGGATTTCGTTCGTGTGTGAAAATTATTTTTTTACCGTTTTCAAAGTTTACTACATTTCCATCGATTTCAAAATTTAATGGAAAGATTCTATGAACGCTATCGTATTTTAAAAGATGCATCAATGTTTGAGTATCAGCTGGATCGTTCACCAAAGCCACATCAATTGCTGGATTTAACAATGCTAAACGTGTAAAATACCTTCCAATTCTGCCAAAACCATTTACTCCTACAACTTTCATAACCATCAATTTTTATATACAAATGTATGAATCTAAGACATTCACGAACTATTTATGTTGCACTTCGAATCACAAATAATACTAAAAAAGGCTGACTCTTATTGAAAGAAATCAGCCTTTGACCTATTTATGAAAAAATATTAATTATTCTTAATAAACTGGATTTCAGTGTTTAATGTAATATCATCACCTACAACAATGTTTCCTGCTTCCGTAACAGCGCTCCAAACTAAACCAAATTCACTTCTTTTGATTTTTCCGTTGATTGATAAACCAGCTTTCGTTTGACCATAAGGATCTACAGCTATTCCGTTGAATTCTCCTTTTAAAGTTACTGATTTAGAAACGCCTCTGATTGTTAAATCACCTGTAATTTCCAATTCGTCGTCAGAAATTTTATTTATTCCTGTTGAAACAAAAGTTAAATCAGGGTGACTTGCAGCATCAAAGAAATCAGGTGATTTTAAATGTCCATCACGATCAGCTACTCCTGTGTGAATGCTATCAATTCCTGCTCTAAAAGTGAAACTTGCTGTAGAAAAATCATCTCCTTCGGTTGTTGCAGTTGCAGAAAAATCTCCAAATGTACCCGTTACGTTAGAAATCATCATGTGTCTAACTTTAAATCCAATAACGCTGTGAGAAGCGTCTAATGTCCAATTTGTTGCCATAGTTATTTTATTTATTGAGCAAATGTAAGTCGCTTGAGTGCTAATTGACGTTGACTTGTGTTAAGATATTTTTTCTTTCAATTTATTTCTATTTCGTACTTTTGAAATTATGAATAGAAATTTGCTTTCTTCCCTCCTATTCGTTGGGATTTCTTGGTGCTCGTTTTCACAAATCGTCACTAAATCTACTCCATCAAAAACAACGGCTGCTGCGAAAGTAAAGTCTGTAAAAGATACAAATTCTCGATTTTATTTAGAAGCAGGGTATTTTTCGTGTTCTCCTAAATTATCATCAAATACTGACTTTTTAAACAAGCCACTTGGCGAACGTGCCAACGAAACGAAGCTCTCTGTTTGGAGCTATTCAATTGGATTGACAACTCCGATTTCTAATCTACTCTATTTTGATGGAGGTTTGTCTTTACTGAGAAACGGAGAGCAATACAAATGGACTTCCACAACGAGCGACAGTACTTTCAATTATCAAAGTAGATATAATTACATTGCGATGCCTTTGCAACTTAAATTACAAGGTGGAAATAATTTCCGATATTTTGTGGGCGGCGGCTTGATTCCTGAATTGTACCAATCGTATTCCCAAAAACAACAATGGAACGATTCTTTAGGTTCTTCAAAAAAGGCAGTTGTAAAAGTTAATTCGGATATGAATTCATTTGCACTTTCTTGGGTGGTAACGGCAGGTGTGGAAT
>RFNX01000287.1 GCA_009926905.1 Flavobacteriales bacterium | reverse complement strand
AAGAATTTTTATTTTAGCATATCTTAAAGGTTCAGAAATTCAAGAGAGTTTAATGGAATTTAAACCAATTGATTGGATTTTAAAAGAAGGAACTTTAGCAGAATCTTTTCCAGTTTCAGCAGAAAGAAAATTGTTTCCAACTGAATTTCAATTAAAAGGAGATATAGTTTCAATTTCAGAAAATTTCAATAAAAATGAAAATACGGGAATCTTTGAAAATACAGGAATAATGATTAATGGAAATGTAACTACTTTAAAAACTCAACCAAATTATCTTGGTGACTACACTTTGTTAAGGGATTTAGTCCAAAATGGAGAAGTCACTTCCGAATTTTATATCGATTCAAATGATTTGGATAAATGGTTTTATTTAAAAGGACCTAAAAAAGAAATGAGGAAAAATGCTCAAGGTTTCGAATACAATTATAGTGAAGGTGGTATGATTTTTCCTGATCCTTTAGACAAACCATCAAGAACAATAATCACAGGAGAAGGTGGAAAATCACCATCTAGATTTAAACACGTAATTCAAACTCCAAAAGGTTACAGACGACTTTCACCAGTTGAACTTGAACGATTAAATATGTTTCCTGACGACCATACAAAATTGGAAGGTGTATCGGATACAAAAAGAGCCTTTTTTATGGGAAATGCCTTGGTTGTAGGAGTAATTGAAAAAATTGGGTTAGCTTTAACTGAAAAATTTATAAATGGAATTGCCTTACAATCTGAAAGACAAAAAATCAGTCATTGATTATGCCAAGTTGCTGAAAGGAAAAACTTTAAGAGAGATTTGCAACCCCGAAATTATAGAACATAATTACACAGGTAAAGGAAACTTTGGGCAAATACTTGAGAAGTTTTACTTTGGTTATGATCCAAATTCCAAATCTGAAGCTGACTTCATTGAGATTGGAATGGAACTTAAATCTTCTCCTTTAAAACAGTTGAAGAATAATGAATTTCGTTCAAAAGAACGATTGGTTTTGAATATCATCAATTACATTGAAGTTGTAAATCAAAAATTTGAGGATAGTGACTTTTGGAAAAAGAACGCAAACATTCTATTGATTTTTTATTTACATCAAGCAGGTTATGACATTCTTGATTACCTAATAAAACTTGTTGATGAGTGGAATTTTCCAAATACCGATTTAGAGATTATCAAAAAAGATTGGGAATTAATCAAACAAAAGATTGTTGATGGGAAAGCACACGAACTTTCGGAAGGAGATACATTTTATTTGGGAGCTTGCACAAAAGGTGCAAATTCTAATTCGATTAGAAAGCAACCTTTTAATGACATTCCTGCAAAACAAAGAGCATACTCGCTAAAACAAGGTTATGTAAACCACATAATTGCTTCTATTGCGAATGAACCAACAGGAGTTTATGGCAAACTAATTCCTTCTGTTGATGTAGCAAGAAAGCAAACAATTGAAGAAATTGTTGTTTCTAAATTCAAATACTATTTCGGTAAGACCGTTGAACAAATAATTGCTGCAACAAATGTTGAATTAAATACAACAGCGAAAAGTTTTTACGCCAATCTTACAAAAGCAATTTTAGGAATTGAACTTGACAAAGAAATTGAAGAATTTGAAAAAGCTGAAATCATAGTAAAGACTGTAAGGCTTAAAGAAAATAATTTACCGAAAGAGGATATTTCATTTCCAAATTTCAAATACGAAGAAATCATAAATGAAGAATGGGACGAATCCAATTTCAAAGATATTTTAGAGCATAAATTTTTGTTTGTGTTCTTCCAATTTGAAAACGAGCAATTAGTTTTGAGAAAAGTTAAGTTTTGGAATATGCCTTATGCTGACATTCTTGAAGCAGAAAAAGTTTGGGCAAAGACTAAGGAGGTTGTTTTAAAAGGTAAAATCGTAAAAAAAGTTGTAGGAACAACTCGCTATACAAACTTTCCAAACAAGTCTTTTAATTCTGTATCACACGTTAGACCACACGCTTTAAATGCAGCAGACACTTATCCTTTACCTAAAAAAGATAAATTAACTAAAGCAAAAGAATATACGAAGCATTGTTTTTGGCTTAATAACACTTATGTTAGAGATGAAATTTATTTAAAATAGTTTTGTAAAAATTGAGCTGTTCGGAAATACCGAATAACTGAAAATAAACGAAAAATTTAAAAAAAAAAGAAATATTACCCAATGAAAATCCTTCAAGTCGGTCCAAATTCTGTTCACGTTTCCTCATACATTTCAGCATTGAGTGAAACAGAGAAAGACATCTATTTAGTTTCGGAAGAAGCGTGTGATTTTCAAGGTGTCAAAGAGAATTTCGTGATTTCATTTCGAAGTTTGAATCCAATTGCTGTTTTGAAAAGTATTCGCTTGTTGAAGCAATTATTAGTCAAATTAAAACCGGATGTCATTCACATTCACCAAGTCAATCGTGCAGCTTATTTTGTGGCAAGAATTGCACAAAAATTGAACATTCGAGTCGTGACTACCGCTTGGGGAAGTGATGTGCTTTTGATTCCTAAGCAAAATGCTTTTTTCAAGTATTTGGTGACACAAACGTTGAAAAATGCTGCTATCGTTACAGCTGATTCACAAGATATGATTGAAGCAATGAAAGCATTGCATCCACAAGGGAATTACAAACTTTTACAATATGGAATCGACCCAATTCAAGCACTTGAGAAAGAAAAAATTATTTATTCCAACCGCCTGCACGAACCACTTTACAGAATCGAAAAAGTCATCGAATATTTCAACCAATTTTCAGCTCAACATCCAGATTGGAAACTTGTAATC
>RFNX01000555.1 GCA_009926905.1 Flavobacteriales bacterium | reverse complement strand
TTTTACTATTAATTGATTTGAAAAAATAGTATTTCTTCTAATTCATTAGAACAGCATAATTCTCTTCCCAAAATTTATCCATCAAGCGCGGTACAGGGAAATCGGAAAAATCTTCAATCCGCACTTCTATTTGATTCGCATTCAAATCTGAATGTTCCATTTTCCCTAAGACAAACGTCGCCAAAATGCGTTGATGCGACAAAATATGCTTGTATTCTTTGGAAACAAAATCGGATTTCAAGTTTTCAATGTAGTGGTCTTTTTCAACTTGTGAAACGAATTCTTTCAGTGGAAATTGATATAAGCCTTGCCAAATACCTTTCCCTTCACGTTTTTCTAAAATGAATTTATTGGATTTGTTCACTTTAATCTCGTACACAAAATAACGCAAGGTCGTTTTCGTTTTTTTAGTTTTTACTGGTCGCAAGGCAATCGTTTTATTTTTGAAACTCAAACATTGCATTCGCAATGGACAAATTTCACAATTCGGATTTACCGGTACACATTGCAAAGCACCAAACTCCATAATTGCCTGATTATAGGTCGCAGGTTGTGTCGAATCAATCAATTCATTGGCTAATTTATCAAAGTTTTTTTTGCCTGTTGTGGAATCAATTGCTTCTTCAATATCGTAAAAACGACTCAAAACACGGTAAACATTGCCATCAACCACCGCTTTTACCTCGTCAAAAGCAAAAGATGAAATAGCCGCAGCGGTGTAAGGACCAATACCAGTAAGTTTTAATAAATCTTGGTAATTATCAGGGAAAACACCGTTGTAAAGCGCAACAATTTCTTTGGCAGTTTTGTGCAAATTTCGAGCACGACTGTAATAACCCAAACCTTGCCAATCGTTTAAAATTTCTTGTTCGTCAGCGTTAGCAAGCTCAAAAACAGTTGGATAGTGCGAAATAAATTTTTCGTAGTAGGGAAGTCCTTGGTCAACTCGTGTTTGCTGCAAAATGATCTCACTTAACCATATTTTATAGGGATTACGGGTGTTTCTCCAAGGTAAATCACGTTTAAAATTTTGGTACCAATCGACCATCACATCTTGAAAAAGAAACATTTATGAAAAATTATGTGAAAAAAAATTGCGAAAATTAATAATATAAACAATCATTGGAGTACTTTTGTGCCCGCAAACGCACGAAAATTATTAACTATTAATCTCTTATTAAAATGACAAAAGCAGACATTGTTGCAGGAATTGCAGATGAAACTGGATTAGAAAGAGCAGAGGCTCTTAGAGCTGTTGAAGCATTCATGAACGCCATTAAAGTGTCTTTGGCAAATGGGCAAAACGTGTATTTAAGAGGATTCGGAAGTTTTATTGTGAAAGAAAGAGCACAAAAAACGGGAAGAAATATTTCTGAAAACACAACAATCATTATCCCTGCACATAACATCCCTTCTTTCAAGCCATCAAAAACTTTCGTAGAAGAAGTAAAAAATAAAGTTGTCGTTAAATAATTAGAGCAATTTAATTTTTTATAAAATTTTATTAACTTTGCACTCCCTTTTGAAAAAAGAGGGAGTGTTTTTATTTAGAAATATCATCTTTACAAATTAATATATACTATTATGCCAAGCGGTAAAAAAAGAAAAAGACATAAAATGGCTACGCACAAGCGTAAGAAACGTCTAAGAAAAAATCGTCACAAGAAGAAAAAATAGTCTTCCAATGTAAATGAAAAGGGGGCTCAGTGATCTTTCATTGAGCTTTCATTTTTTAATCCTAAAAATCACATTGTGAATCTAGAATTAGTTGTCGATGCCCGATCTAATGGTATTTGGCTTGCATTATTACGTGATGGGAAATTAATCGAATTACATGAAGAAAGAGGAAATTCTGAATTTGCTGTTGGCGACATCTATTTAGGTAGAGTTCGAAGAATTGTTCCAAGCTTAAATGCCGCTTTCGTTGATGTTGGCTATGAAAAAGATGCTTTCTTACATTACCTTGATCTTGGAGCTCAATTCAATTCCTTAAGCAAATTCGTTAAAGATTCCATTCATGGTAAACAAAACGCCTCTGATTTGATGTATTTCAAGTCAGAAAAAGAAATTCAAAAAGAAGGAAAAATAGGCGATATCGTTTCTTCTTCCCAACCTATTTTAGTTCAAGTCGCTAAAGAACCCATTTCAACAAAAGGTCCTCGACTTTGCTCTGAAATAACATTGGCAGGTCGTTATTTAGTGTTAGTTCCTTTCTCAGATAAAATTTCTGTTAGTCAAAAAATCAAAGACGTCGAAGAAAAAGACCGTCTAAAAGACTTAATGGAACGCATTAAACCAAAGAAATTTGGTGTCATAATTCGTACCGTTGCTGAACACAAATCAACAGCCGACTTAGAAGCGGATTTAAACAACCTGCTTGAGAAATGGCGAACATTACACGCAAACATCAAAGGTGCTCAGCCTCCTAAACGTGTTTTAGGGGAATTGAATACTACAACCTCCATCCTTCGCGATCTGTTGAACGCCGATTTTACTAACATACATGTAAACGACGGAAAATTACTCGACGAAATGAAGGATTTCATCTCCGGAATTGCCCCAGGGAAAGAGAAAATCGTGAAATTCTACGACGGTAAATTAGATATTTTCGAAAAATTCGGAATCAATAAACAAATCAAAACATTATTCGGGAAAAAAGTTCCGATGCAAAGTGGCGGTTATTTGATTATTGAGCACACCGAAGCAATGCACGTTATCGACGTGAACAGTGGAAATAGAAAAGGCGCTGACGGTCAAGAATCAAACGCACTTGCTACCAATAGTGAAGCAGCAGAAGAAATCGCAAGAGTGCTTCAATTGCGCGACATGGGCGGCATCATTTGTGTGGATTTCATCGACATGCATGACAAAGAAAACAATCGTATTTTATACGAGAAGTTGAAAGAGCACATGAAATCGGATCGTGCGAAACACAATATTTTGCCTCCATCTAAATTCGGTGTAATTGAAATCACACGTCAGCGCGTGCGTCCTGAAACGGACATTCAAACGACTGAAATGTGCCCGACTTGCAACGGAAGCGGTGAAATTCAGGCAAGTATTTTGTTCTCAGATGAAATCGAATCCAATTTGAATTTTTTATTGGAAGATCGAAGAGAAAAAGACGTTGCTTTGTTGGTTCACCCTTATTTGGAAGCATTTTTCAAAAAAGGTTTGATTTCCAAACAAATAAAATGGTTCTTTAAATACAAAAAATGGATTCCTGTGCGCGGAATTGCAGCCCACCATTTATTGCAGTATTCTTTTGTGAACAAGAACAACGAAGAAATCGTACTTTAATTCTTTATCGTGTCTGACATCGAAGACATCATACGAAAATTGGAAGCTTATTGCGCTTATCAGGAACGTTGTGTGTTTGAAGTGAATAACAAATTGGCTGAATACCACTTGTCTGACAAAGACAAAAACCGCATTCTTGCAAGTTTACACGAAAATAAATTCCTAAACGAAGAGCGTTTTGCAGAAGCGTATGCACAAGGAAAATTACGCATCAAACGTTGGGGAAAACAAAAAATCAAGGCGGGTTTAATTCAAAAACACGTGGATGCTAAAATCATAAAGCTCGCTTTGGAATCGTTGGATGAAAAAGAATACGACCGAGCTCTTCAATCACTTTACGAGAAAAAATCAAACGAACTACACAACGAAAGAGATCCTTGGAACAAGAAGCAAAAAATCATGCGCTACTTAGCTTCGCGAGGGTTTTCGTTTGAGGAGATTAGTTCAGTGAAGAACGAAGAGTGAAAAGTGAAAAGTGTAGAGTGAAAAACTGAAAGTGTAAAGTGATATACGAAATTGTTATTTGTTTGAAGCTAAAAGAATCTCTTTAGCAAAGCAATCTTAGCCAAAAATTCCACCACAAAAAATCTTTGTTCTAATATATCTTGAATCTAAATCCAAGATCTATAC
>RFNX01000245.1 GCA_009926905.1 Flavobacteriales bacterium | reverse complement strand
GTTCATTCACACGTGCTTTAGAAGAATTAATCGCTTCAGGTTTTGTTTCCAAATACGTAGCTTTAGATAAAAAATTGAAAAGTACATTGTACCGACTTTCAGATGAGTATTCTCGATTTTACTTGAAATACATTGAACCCAACAAAAATCAAGGAGCGAATTTTTGGAAAACACTTTTTCAAACGCAATCTTATATTTCTTGGGCAGGATTCAATTTTGAAACCATTTGTTTAAAACATATTAGTCAAATTAAAAAAGCACTTAAAATCGAAGGGATTCATTCAGTAAGTTCTAGCTGGACTGCAAAAGGTGCGCAGGTTGATTTGGTTGTCAAACGCGACGATCATTGGATAAATCTTTTTGAAATGAAATTCTACAACTCAGAATACACAATTGAGAAAAGTGAACTAGATAAGCTTAGAAATAAAATCGCTTTATTTAAAAATGAAACAGGAACAAAAGACACTGTAGCGCTCACTTTTCTAACAACTTTTGGAGTTACTCAAAATGCACATTTTTATGAAATTGTGGAGAATAGCTTTACGATGGAAGTTTTGTTTGAACCACAATAATTCAAATTTTCATACGATTTTCTCATTTGTAAAATAGTTCATCAAGAAAACAGTCACGCCAAAATACACAAAATCATTGAAGCCATTATCATAATCTTGTACCAAGAAACTTCCGAAAAACAGAATGACAAAAAGTGTAAGTGAAGTAATAAATCCAAGATAGGAAAAAGTTTGTTTGGCTTGTGCTTTGAATTCACCTTTGATAAGTGCAATTGAAAACAAAACGGCTATTGCGATTTCTAAAACAACAATTAAAACAAAGCTAAACCAAATTCCACCAGGTACCCAATTCAAAAAAGAGCTTTTGAATTTCTCAAAAAACCAAACAGGAGGGAAGTCTCCTAGAACTTTGTGAATACCAGCAATTCCAGCGAGTGAAATATAGAGTAGTAAAATTAAAATTCGTTCCATTTGTAAGGATTTAGCATCCGAATTTAGTGAAAATTAATTCATTCCTTCTTTTACGTCGTATCTTTGCGCACTCAAATCATTCATTTATGCAAGAGGAACTACTAAAAAAGGAATTGGCTGCAACCATTCGTTTGTACAATTCAAAAGGTTGGTCGCCAGCAACGTCAACGAATTATTCTTTTAAAAACGAACAAGGACAAATCTGGGTTTCGCGTTCAGGCGTAGATAAAAGTCAATTCTCAGAGAATGATTTCATTTGGGTAGATGAAAATGGAATACCGCAAGGTGAATTTGCAACTGTGAAACCTTCTGCAGAAACGTTGATTCATTGTGTCATTTATCATTTATTTCCCGAAACAAAAGTCATTCTTCATAGTCATTCGTTGTATCCTGTTTTGATGTCTGCAATTTTTAAAAGTGAATTAAAATTTGAAGGATACGAAGTTCAAAAAGGTTTTGATGGTCAAACAACGCACGAGGAATCGGTTAGAATTCCTGTTTTGGACAATAGCCAGGATATGAATTTTTTCAAAAACGAATTGAATTATATAAGAGAATCGCTGTTAAATCATTGTTTTGTGATACGAAAACACGGAACTTATGCTTGGGGAAAAAACCTTTTCGAAGCCAAAAGACACTTGGAAACTTTAGATTATCTTTGTGAATGTGAATGGAATTTAATTAAAAAGTAATGGCAATTTTATCAATCCCAACAAAAAATTATAGTACATCTGACCCAAAAGAAATTTTGGAGTTTTTCAATGCGCGTGGTTTGTATTTTGACCAATGGCAATGTGATGTAGTTTTTGAAGATACTGCAACGCAAGAGGATATTTTACAAGCTTATTCGAAGGATTTGTTTCCATTTATGGAAAATGGAGGATACGAAACAGCTGATGTAATTTCAATTAACTCGTTGACAGAAAATTATGAGGCTTTACGAGCTAAATTCTTAGCAGAACATACACACACAGAAGATGAAATTCGCTTTTTTGTGGATGGACAAGGAATTTTTTGGTTCAATTTAGAAAATGAGCCAGTTTTTAACTTGTTGTGCGAAAAGGGAGATTTAATTAGTGTACCAGCTGGAACAAAACATTGGTTTGATGCAGGAGAAAGTAACCCATTTGTTAAAGCAATTCGTATCTTTATCGATATGAGTGGTTGGGTGCCTCATTACACTGAGTCGGGAATTGAACTTGAATTTAAAGATTTTAAAATCACTAATTAAGTGGA
Source organism: Flavobacteriales bacterium (assembly GCA_009926905.1). Lineage (GTDB taxonomy): Bacteria > Bacteroidota > Bacteroidia > Flavobacteriales_D > Crocinitomicaceae > UBA952. The sequence goes on along the minus strand of RFNX01000245.1, from coordinate 1,447 downwards.
ACAAAAAAAGATTAAATATATACTTACCGATATTGAAGGCACAACTACTTCAGTATCATTTGTTTACGATATTTTATTTCCGTATTTCAAAGCGCATATTAAAGAAATCAATAATTTCTCTCAATTGCAAGAAGTCAAAGAGGCTTTCTCACAAGTGATAGAAATTGTTGCTGAAGAAGAAAATGAGCAAATCACGACAAGTGAAGAAGTACTGAAATATTTAGAGAAATGGAGCAATGAAGACCGAAAAGTAACACCGCTAAAAACCTTACAGGGAATTTTGTGGAGAAACGGTTACGCTTCAGGTGAATTGAAAGGTCACGTTTATGACGATGTTCCAGCAGTTCTTGAAGAATGGAAAAGTAAAGGTTTGAAATTAGGTGTCTTTTCATCAGGTTCAATTGCTGCACAAAAACTGATTTTTGGAAATAGCATTTTTGGCGATTTAAGTAAAAATTTCTCGCATTATTTTGATACAAATACAGGTCAAAAACGGGATGTGAATACCTATATTGAAATCGCAAAAAAGATAAACTTGTTGCCAGCTAAAATATTGTTTTTATCAGATATTCAACAAGAATTGGAAGCAGCTAAAGAGGCTGGATTTAAAACGCTACAATTGGTGCGACCTGGAACAGCGATTTCTTGGGATGAATACGTTCACGATTTTTCTGAAATTAACTCAAAACTTGGATTTTAAATGAAAGAAAAAGTGCCTTTCAGTAAACCGTATCGCTCTGAAAACGAAGCAAAATTTATTGAAGAAGTACTTATTTCTGGAAAAACTGCTGGCGGAGGAAAGTTTACGAAACTCGCACAAAATTTCATTGAAAATCAAATTGGAGGAAACTGTTTGTTAACGAATAGTTGCACAGCAGCGCTGGAAATTTCAGCTTTATTACTTGGTATTCAACCCGGTGATGAGGTGTTAATGCCTTCCTACACATTTCCAAGTACAGCAAATGCTTTCTTGTTGCGTGGAGCGATCGTGAAATTTGTGGATAGCCAGGCAAATCATCCGAATATGGATTTAGACCATTTGGAAGAATTGATTTCATTGAAAACCAAAGCAGTAGTTCCAATGTATTATGGTGGTGTTTCTGCGGATTGGGCACGATTGAAAGAAATGCAAGATAAGCATTCATTTTACATTATCGAAGAAGCAGCTCAAGCTTTTGGGGCAACCTATTTGAATCAACCTTTAGGCACGATTGGTGACACTGCTGTTTTTTCCTTTCACGAAACCAAAAATATTTCTTGTGGTGAAGGAGGCGCTTTAATTGTCAATAAAAATGAGTGGGTAGAATCCGCTGAAATAATTTGGGAAAAAGGAACAAATCGTGCAGCGTTTAAACGAGGTGAAATTGATAAATACGAGTGGGTTGCTTTAGGTTCTTCTTACGTGAATTCTGAACTGAACGCAGCTTATTTAGTAGCTCAATTAGAT
>RFNX01000409.1 GCA_009926905.1 Flavobacteriales bacterium | reverse complement strand
AATCAAATTGAGTTAATTGCTAAATTAAAAAAACTATCATTCATGATGGTAAGGTTCTCCTTTAATAATAGTGTGTGCTCTGTATAACTGCTCTAAAAAAATCACTCTTACCAACTGGTGTGAAAAAGTCATATCGGATAATGAAATTTTTTGATTGGCTCTTTCATAAAGCTTTCTAGAAAACCCATAAGCTCCTCCAATGATAAAAGTTAAAATACTTACATTTTCATTTATTTTCTGATTAATCCAATTAGCGAAAGATACAGAATTAAAGTATTTTCCTTTTTCGTCTAATAAAACAACATATTCTTGATTTGTGATTTTTGCCAAAATTGCTTCCCCTTCTTTTTTCTTTAACTCTTCATTCGAAAAATTTTTGGGTGATTTCACATCAGGAATAAGTATGCGCTCATAATTAGTATAATGTATCAATCGATTTTCGTAAACAGTTTCCCTGCCTTCAAATAATCGAAGGATGTTTTACCAACAACAATCAATTTAACTTTCATTTATTTATTAAGCGATGGATTCTACACCAGTAACTTCTGGAGCTGCAGCTTTTAAAACTTCTACTAATCCAGCCTTGATAGTCATCATGCTCATAGTGCAATCACTGCAAGACCCTAATAATCGGACCTTAACTAAACCTTCATCAGTAATTTCAACCAATTCCATGTCTCCGCCATCAGCGTGTAAGTGCGGACGAAGTTGCGTCATTGCTTCGTTTACTTTTAAGGTAATCGATTCTTTATCAATTGTGCTTATCATTTTTTTATAGCTTCTTTAATTTCAGAAAGTTGTAAAACAAAGGTATTAACTAATTCATCAAAAGCTTTAGAAATTGGTGTGTTTTGTTGAAAAACAGCTGGTTTTCCAGAATCTCCTGCTTCACAAACGCTTTGAACCAATGGAATTGCACCTAAAAATGGAACGCGCATGCCTTCTGCTAAGTTTTTAGCGCCGTCGCGACCGAAGATGAAATATTTGTTTTCTGGAAGTTCTGCTGGCGTAAACCAAGCCATATTTTCAACGATTCCTATAATTGGAACCTTAATCGTATCCATTTTAAACATGTTCACTCCACGACGAGCATCAGCCAAAGCAACTTCTTGAGGTGTGCTTACAATTACAACTCCATCCAAAGGAACTGTTTGAACCAAAGACAAATGAATATCACCCGTTCCTGGAGGCAAGTCAATTAATAAATAATCCAATTTTCCCCAATGCGCATCAGTTAACATTTGTGTAAGAGCCTTAGAAGCCATTGGTCCTCGCCAAACAACTGCATTGTCTTGATCGGTAAAAAATCCAATAGACAATAATTTTAAGCCCAGACTTTCTACTGGATTAATCATGTCCTTTCCATCCACCTCAATCATAGTTGGACGCTCATTTACCACATCAAACATTGTTGGCATCGATGGGCCGTAAATATCTGCATCCACTATTCCAACTTTGTAACCTGCTTTAACGAGTCCGCCAGCTAAATTTGCAGTTACAGTAGATTTACCAACTCCTCCTTTACCTGAAGCTATTGCAACAATGTTTTTCACATCAGGAAGTACTTTTCTTCTTGCGTTTTTTGTGTCTGTTGGCATTCCCTTAACGGTGCAATTAATAGTAATCGATTCGCTAAAGAAACGTTTCAAATTAAATTCCACTGCCTCTTGCATTCTTTTTCTTGCATGAAGCGCTGGATTAGATAACAGAACTGTTAGCGTGATTGATTCCTCTTCAATTTCTAAATCTTCAACAAGGTTTAGGCTAACAATGTCCTTTTTTAAATCCGGTTCTATTATGTTTCCAAGTACTTTTAATACTTCATCTCTATTTAATTCCATAATTACTATTTCTCTTTAATTGACTTTATTGATTGATACATGAATCCAACTTCTTTCTTATTGTTTCCAGCTTTATCGTTCATTATTTGATAATACACATCTTTAATTTTGATAACAGCATATATGTGATATGATGCTTTTTCTTCATAACTTATGCTTTCTTTTAAACGTTGTTCGTAAACCAAAATTGAAGGTTCATTTTTAACAATTTTAGTTTTGTATACTTTATTATTTTCAATTGACTTCTTCTTTTCTTCAAACAAATACTTGAAATCGCCATAATCTTCAATGAACAAATTAAAATAGCGACCAACACTTATTTGCCATTTATAATCACCAGCCTCATGGGATATTTGAGGTTTAAATGAAGTACCAATTCCTGCACTTGCATCGGGCAAATAAATACTGGCTGGAATTTCATACTTTGTTAAGTCAATCTTTTGAAACTGATAATAATCCTGATTATCTTTCGAATTATCATTCTGTGAATTGTTACAAGCAACAAGACTAAACAAGAAAAATAACAAAAAGCAAATTTTCATTGCACAAAGATAAGCTTTTGAGTTAATATCTTTTTTCGCAACTTTGCTCCATGAATAAAAGAATCGTAAT
>RFNX01000257.1 GCA_009926905.1 Flavobacteriales bacterium | reverse complement strand
TCGGATAGGACGGCCCTGTAAATCCTTGCCATTCGGTTAGAATTTGTCCTTCGTACGCGTAATTTGTTTGATTAGAATAATTGATTTGCCCCGGTCCGTTGTCTATAATTTGCATCAAAACTGGAACTTTCACATCATTGTTTATGGGATTGCTCAACGTTGTGAGTTTGACAATCGGAATATTGCTAGAAGTGAAAATAAAAGGTTGCGCAGGTGAGTTATTAAAAGTGATTTGCCAATCAATCAAAAAACCTTGATCGGCACCGTACGTATCTCTACAAACCAATTGCCAAGTGCCATTCGGATTTTGACCGTTGTTGACATTTCCCAAAACTGACATACTTTGAAAAGTACCTGTAAACGGAGCTGTACCAGCTGCAATCGCCTGACCTGTTCCTTCTAAACATGTATTTGTGAAATTATCATCTCCCCCACCTACTCCAGAAAAGAGCAATGTTTGTGTGCCATCAGGAGCTTTGAGTTTTACCTCCATATCGGAATCATACGTATGCGTCATGTTCAAACAAACACTTGCCACGCCAAAGTTTTGATCAATAATTGTTGGCAATCCGGTAACTTGAATATCGAAACTTACGACTGTATTATCATCAGGAATAGCTTGATTAACCGTACTTGAAAACGTTTGTGCAAATCCTTGAGAGAGAAGCAACAAAAAAAATCCAAATGCAAGTTGTTTGATCATATTGGAAACAAATATAGAAAATGTTGCAACGGAAAACCAAACTGCTTATTTAATTGCGAGTTGCGAACGGAAGAATTGCGAACGGAATCCTATTATGTTTAAAAGTGTCGAAAGAAATAACTTGCACAGAGCGCTTCCAAAATCTATATTCGCAACTATGAATTTGCAATTAATCCGTTCGCAATTACCAACACCTAAGCAGTCTGCACCTCCATTTTCAAATTAACTCATTTTCATCCGTCAGCTGACGGACAAATTCAATTACCCAGTAATATGAAACTGACTAAAATTCTTATCCACCACTAATTCGTATGTATTTCCAACTTTCGTAACCGTTGCATCATAGCGCTGATCGTCCACATAAATGCTTTTCACTTCAAAAGGTAGATTATGAAATACCAATTTGAATTTTTGGTATTCTGCGTCGTAATCGCCTTCTTTGTGCTGGTTGATAACCAAAGAATCTGGTCGGCCTACAACTTCCAATGTACGCAATGAAAAACGTCCTTTTTTGTAGTCGTAACCGTCGCCACCATCTGCGTAAATACGCGATTTCGTTTTTTCTTCGGAGAAATACACATCGATTTGCAATTCTTCGATTTTCTTTTCGCCCACGTATTGTTGTACTGGATACTTCGGAATACAAGCACCTTCACGCACAAAAATCGGAATGGTTTCCATCGTTGAATCTACCCAAACTTCTTCGCCACCTACAACGCGTTCGCCCGTCCACCAATTGATCCATGTTCCACGGGGAATGAACATTCTGCGGCCAAGCGTATTTGGTTCTAAAATCGGGCACACTAAAATGTGATTTCCAAACATGAATTCGTCCGTTCTGAAATGCGTTTGCATGTCTTCTTGGTCGTAATAGAATAACGGTTTAATCATCGGAGTTCCATGCTGAATGTATTCCCAGAACATCGTGTATAGATACGGCAATAAAGTATAGCGAATTTCAATAAACGAACGCACGATGTCGGTCACGTCTTTCCCAAACGACCAAGGTTCTTGCTCGCCGTGATGTCCTGAACTATGCACACGACAAAACGGATGAAACACACCCAATTGTACCCAACGTGTGAATAATTCAGCTGTGGGTTGTTCTGCAAATCCACCGATATCAGTTCCTGTAAATCCTGCGCCACTGATATTCATACGCTGCACTTGAATGTTAGCAATCCACAAATGTTCCCAAGAAGCCACGTTGTCGCCTGTCCACGAAGAAGTGTAGCGTTGCGTTCCACTGTATGCCGCACGCGTAATGATAAACGGACGTTTTGGATAGGCAAATTGTTTCACACCCTCATACGTAGCACGCGCCATTTGCATTCCGTAAACGTTGTGTGCTTTGCGATGCGAACAGGTATTTCCATCGTAATTATGACGGACGTCTAACGGGAACGTTTTTCCTGGAATTTCCATAACAGCAGGTTCGTTCATGTCGTTCCAAACGCCACGCACGCCAATATCTTCAATCAATTCTTTGTACAATCCAGCCCACCAAGTTCTTACTTCTGGATTCGTATAATCTGGGAAATAACATTCGCCAGGCCACACTTTTCCTTTCATCAACGGTCCGTCGGAACGTTTGCAGAAATAGCCTTTTTCCATGGCTTCATTGTATACCGAATAATCTTTGTCGATTTTAATTCCCGGGTCGATGATCACCACCACTTTGAATCCGTCGGCTTTCAAATCGTCCACCATTTGTTTTGGATTCGGGAAATATTCTTTGCTCCACGTAAAACAACGGAAGCCTTCCATGTAATCGATGTCCAAATAAACGGCATCACACGGAATTTTCAAGTCTCGGAATTTTTGCGCCAACGCTCTAAAATTGCTTTCAGGATAATAACTCCATTTACTTTGATGGTAACCCAACGCCCACATCGGTGGCATTTCAGGAACTCCAGTTAATTGTGTGTAATTCTTGATGACTTCTTTACTTGAAGGCCCGTAGAAAAAGTAATAATTCATTTCACCGCCATCAGCCCAGAAAGATGTGATTCCGTGACGTTCACTTGCAAAGTCAAAATGCGTTCTAAACGTATTGTCAAAGAAGATTCCGTAAGCAGTATTTTGATTCAAACCGATGTAAAAAGGAATCGTTTTGTAAATCGGATCTTTGTCTTTAGAAAACGCGTATTCGTCTGTATTCCAGTTCGTAAAACGCATTCCTTTTAAGTTCATGTGACTTGGCTTATCGCCCAATCCATAGAAACTTTCGCCTTTCGCACTGTGCTTTGACATTTTTACGATATTGCCACCGTATTCGTGATTTTCCTCGTAGTGGAAACCCAATTCATCCTCCAAAATCGGCGTTCCTTCCAAGGTATAAATCCCGATGCGCATGTTTTCTTTGGCAACGTAAATTTTGATTTTAGCAGTTGTAAGAATGTAATAATCTTCGTCTTCTGCAAAATTCAAATCGTTGTAGCCTTTTGGATAATTATCGGCCAAGGCATACGAAAAATCTTTTTCAAAGGCATTTTCAGTCGCGTAACGAAAACGAACGACACTGTCGCGTAAAATTGTCAAGCGCAACAAGACATTGTTTTTTGCTCGAAATGTGTAGGTATCTACGTTTTTTTCAAAGCTAATTATGGATTGAGGGAACAAATTCCCTTTGTATTCAAGTGTTGTATTGGTTATCATTCTATTATTTTAAAGCATAAATTGAAATTGCCAAAGGAGGCAAGGTTAAACTAATTGAAAACGGCAAATGGTGCATACCTTCTGCGTCTGCAATGATTTCTGCTGAATTTACCACTCCAGAACCTCCAAAAGCGGTATCGTCACTGCACAAAATTTCTTTCCAAGGACCTTCAACAGGAACTCCAAAACGGTAATCGTCGCGCACAACTGGTGTGAAATTCGCTACAATCAATAAATCGTCTTTTGGATTTTTACCTTTTCGTAAATAAACTAAAATGCTGTTTTCGTGGTCGTTGTAACTGATCCACTGGAAGCCACTCGCGTTAAATTGTAATTCAGATAATGCAGGACGTTCTTTGTAAACAGCGTTTAAAGCTTTCACCCACGATTGAATGCCTTTGTAGTCGGGATTATCGAGCAAATGCCAATCCAACGAACCTTCGAAATTCCATTCAGATTCTTGTCCAAATTCGGAACCCATGAACAGTAATTTCGTTCCCGGATGCGTGAACATACAACCGTAAAGTAAACGTAAATTCGCTCTACGTTGCCAATGATCGCCAGGCATTCTTCCCATAATGCTGTGTTTTCCGTAAACAACTTCGTCGTGGCTCAAAGACAACATGAAATTCTCGGTAAATGCATACGTGAGGGAAAAACTAATATCGTTGTGGTGGTGTTTTCTGTAAACTGGTTCTTTCTTGAAATATTCTAAGGTATCGTGCATCCAGCCCATCATCCATTTCATACCGAAACCTAAACCGCCAAAAGATGTTGGACGACTTACCATCGGGAAATTCGTGCTTTCTTCAGCAATCGTTTGAACATCTGGAAATTCGTGATAAACGTGTTTGTTCAAGTCTTTCAAGAAATCAATTACGGCTAAGTTTTCTCTTCCTCCGTATTTATTTGGTTCCCATTCACCTTCGTTTCGGCTGTAATCCAAGTACAACATCGAAGCCACAGCGTCCACACGTAAACCATCTGCGTGGAAAGCATCGAGCCAGAAAATGGCATTACTCATCAAAAACGAGCGCACTTCTGGACGTTCATAGTTGAAAATCAATGATTTCCAGTCGGGATGATAGCCTTTTCGAATGTCGGGATGCTCGTATAAATGCGTACCGTCAAAATTTCCTAAACCGTGCGCATCACTCGGAAAATGCGATGGAACCCAATCTAAAAACACGCCAATTCCCTTGTTGTGAAAAGCGTTTACTAAATATTTGAAGTCTTCTGGTGAACCAAAACGACTTGTAGGAGCAAAATATCCAACCAATTGATATCCCCAAGAAGGATCGTACGGATATTCCATTATCGGCATGAATTCCACGTGCGTGAATCCCATTTCAGCCACATAATCTACTAATTCGTTCGCCATTTCACGGTAGGTCAACGAACGATTTTCGTCCCAACGTTTGCGCCAAGAACCTGCGTGAATTTCATACACAGAAATTGGTTTATCCAAAGCGTTGTGTTGTGCTCTTTTTTGCATCCATTCACTGTCTTCCCAATCGTATTTTGCATCCCAAATAATGGAAGCTGTCATCGGTGGATGTTCGCAATAGCGTGCAAATGGATCTGCTTTTTCAGTCACGACTCCGTTGTGGTGACTGTGAATTTTGTATTTATAGATTTCACCGTGACCCACATTTGGAATGAATCCTTCCCAAATTCCTGAGCCGTCCCAACGAACAAATAATTCATGACTTTCTGTAAAATGATTGAAATTTCCAACGACATAAACCATTTTTGCAGAAGGTGCCCAAACGGCAAAATAAGTTCCTTCTTCGCCATTCAAAGTCATCGGGTGAGAACCTAGTTTTTCATAGAGGCGAATGTGTTTTCCAGCTCGAAACAAATCGATGTCGAAGCCTGTAAAAAGGCTGTGAGGTTTAACTGCTGTCATATTTGTTTCTTTAAATTTGAGATTTTAAAATGCTTGCAATTCCTTTCAATGGAATGATGGCCCAATCTGGTCGCGAGTTCAATTCGTAGCCCAATTCATAGACTGCTTTTTCAGTCATGTGGTACATTAAAATGAATTCTTGTTCTTTTTTATAGCCGATGTTCAACTCGCCAAAAGAGTAAATGCGTTGCATGTAAGCGTCCATACATACGGCAACGACGTACGTGAACAATTTCTCGCCCGCTTCAAATAAATGCTCTTGTTTGTAGCTCAATTTATCGGGGTTATTCAAAATCGAAGCAAACAAAGCGTAATGGAAACTGCGGAACAAACCAGCTACATCTTTCAATGGGGGTTGCTTAATTTTTCGGTCGCGAATGGTACTTTCTGGTTCGCCTTCAAAATCGAGGATTATGAAATCGTTATCGGTCACCAACACTTGTCCTAAATGGTAATCGCCGTGAATACGAATGCGTTCACCTTTCAGAATTTCCCAATCGAAATCAAGGAAATACTTACGAATTGATTTTTTATTTTGAAGGAAATAAGTGGCTAATTCCAACGCTTCGCCACTCAATGAATCCAAATTATTTTCGATGGCATTCAATCGATTTTGAACTTGGTAAATCAATCGATTTTTCAGCCAAACGCCATAATCTCCGTTGAAAGTAGTGGAAGTAAAATGCGTATCGGTTTTATTGCTTCCCATTGCAATGTGAAGGTCGGCAGTGCGTTCCGCAATCAATTTCACTTTCATAAAAAACTCCAAACCAACGAAATCAATATATTCGTGGGGAACTTTATGAATGGGAATATGCGTAAATAATGGAACGGATGGCAAGCGACTGATGTCCACTTTTTTGCGCTCCAAATTTTGGTATGCTTGTAATAACAAATCATTGAAATAGGTCCAAGCATCGCATTTATTTGGAACCAATTCTTGCATCAAAGCCAAGGTTATCGCGTCTTTATAATGCGCCATATTCGCACTTCCACGATACGGAGGCGTACCTGTAAAACCTTGTTGTTCGGTTAAAAATTTATTTATTTCGTAATCAGGATTCACTCCGATAAAGATGCGTCGGAAGAATTTCATCACGTATTTTTCGTTGTAAATGATGCTCGTGTTGCTTTGCTCTCCTCCCATAAATTTGGAAGAAACGTACGCTTCATTTTTAATGGACTGCTCGCAGTTCAAGGTCAAATTCACATTCGGACTTGGCTTTGTTCCTACTGTTAAATCGAACCATAATTTTCTGAAATCCTCGATGAACAAAGCATCCACCAAATAACCTGGGCCTTCGTTGAAAGAAGCTGCGCCAATGATATTCGACGTTTCATCGAGTTCGTGCTCCAACATAAAAGCCAGAGTGATGAAATAGTTATGGAAAAACGATTCTTCGTAATTGATTTCAATCAACACACCAAAATAGTTATGGTTGTCACTTGAAAGCTTAATAAAATCTATGATTTCCAAGTTTTTAATCGTCGATAATTTTCCGCCATACCATCTTTTTGTTACGATGTAATCTTGAAAAATTTCTTTCGGAAAACGGTCTTTGAAGTCTTGTGCATCCAAAGCGTTTCGCCAATCGCAATAAAAAACTGGTCGTTCGATGATTACTGGAGTAGGAGTAGGGATTTTTTTAGCCATGGTCAACGATTAAAATTCAACCTTAAAGATATGGAATGGCAACACTGGATGCAACTCGATGTAATTATTTTCCTCGTTCCAAACGTAAGAATCTTTGGTCACGACATCGTAAACGCGAACGGTATGTCCAGCATCAATTCCCCATTGCGCAAGTGGAATTTTCACCCAGCCATTTTGTGCATAATGTGGGTCTAAATTGACCACGATTAAACTTCTATCTTTCGCTTCAAAATCCCATTTGTGGAAAGCCAATAAATGCTGATTATTGATGTCCAAAAACTCGATGTTGTTGGTTTGTTGTAAAGACGGCATTTCTTTTCGAGCATGATTGATTGCTGACATGATGCGCGTCATATTGTTTTCTCTTTTCCAGTCCCAATGACGGAATTCGTATTTTTCGCTATCGTGATATTCTTCTTTTCCAGGAATGGCATCACTCACTAAATGTTCGTAAACTGGACCGTAAACGCCCGTGTTGGAACTCAAAGTTGCCGCCAATGCGTAACGTTGTAGGTGAATACTTTCGTTGCCACTTTGTAAATGAAACGGATTGATATCAGGTGTATTTGGCCAGAAATTCGCTCGAAAATAATGTTTACGTTCTGTTTTCGTTAATTCGTTCACGTATTCTGTCAACTCATATTTGTTGGTGCGCCATGTGAAATACGAATAACTTTGTGTAAATCCTTGTTTCGCCAATTGTTCCATGATTTTCGGACGTGTAAAGGCTTCTGCTAAAAACAATACATTTGGATGTTTTTCTTGCACTTTTGCCATCAACCAACCCCAGAAATGGAACGGTTTTGTGTGCGGATTATCCACTCTGAAAACAGAAATTCCAAACTCCTCTACCCAATATAATGCAACTCGAAGTAATTCATTCCAAAGGTTTTTCCAATCGGAAGTTTCAAAGTAAATCGGAAGAATATCTTGGTATTTTTTCGGTGGATTCTCAGCGTATTGAGCTGTACCATCTGGACGCCATTTGAACCATTGTGGATTCGATTTCACCCACGGATGATCAGGTGCAGCTTGTAAGGCAAAGTCCATTGCGATTTCAATTCCTAACGATTTAGCTGTGTCCACCATTGATTTAAAATCAGCTTCGTTTCCTAGTTCAGGATGCAGACTCATGTGTCCACCGAGTTGTGAACCAATTCCCCATGGACTTCCCACATCTCCATCTAAAGCATCTGTTGCGTTGTTTTTTCCTTTTCGGTTCACTTCTCCAATTGGATGCACCGGCGGGAAATAAAGCGTATCGAATCCCATTGCTGCAACGCGTGGCAATAGTTTCTCACAATCTTTAAATGTTCCATGTTTTCCTTCTGTTTCTGAAGCGGAACGTGGAAAAAATTCATACCATGTTGAGAAAAGCGCTTTTTTACGTTCTACTTTCCAAGGTAAAATTTGTGATTTTGCAGCTAATAATTTTGTTGGATTGTCAAAAAGTAATTGAAGTAACTCGTCACTTTTAACTAAATCTAAAGCTTCGTTGTAAGTTGCCTCATTTTCTAATAACTTAATCCAAGATTCAGCATTAGTTTTTGCTTTTCCTTTTAGATTTTTTAATATGTCTTTAATGTATTCAGCTCCTTCTAATAATTCGCTTTTAACGTGTTGCCCAGCGTCTATTTTTTTGCGTGTACCGAACAACCAATTCAACGGCCAATCTACCCAAGATTCGATGAAATACTCAAAAGTTCCTTCTGTTTCTGCAATCATTGTTGCTCCCCAACGGTCGTTTCCAAGTGGTGACATTGGTATTTCAGACCATTTTTTGTCAGATTTTGCTTTGAATTGTAGCACAGCACACAAATGATCGTGACCGTCGGCTAGAATATCTGCTTCGACGAAAACGGGTTGTTGAGCGATTGTCTTTAATGCAAAAATCCCACCGTCAATGCATGGGCTGATGTTTTCAATGATGACGCGTTCTTGGTTTTGAGGTTTCATATCCAAACGAAATTTAATAGCTGGGTTGTTACTACAAATATAGTTTTTTAGCTAATAAATGTCATTATGACACTAATTAAATTTTTCGGATACTAAAATTCAGATTTGATTTGGAAAAACACTTCTACTTAATACGATTGTAAAATCTAAAACTAGTGTACTTTTGTAATTCAATTTTATATTAATTTTTGTTGAGTAAAGGAACTTTAAAAGTATATATTTATTGAAACTTGTTGT
>RFNX01000437.1 GCA_009926905.1 Flavobacteriales bacterium | reverse complement strand
GATAAACATTTGTTTAACGATGCAAATTTACAAGAAAATAAAAGCTCTACTTCAATTTAGACAAGCAAATCTTTTTGGAGCGCTTTTTATTCTTTCAATTTCACTTTCTTCTTGTTACAAACAGAAAGATACGATTTTGACAATAGTAGTGAAAGATGCGAACGGAACAATTGTAGAAGGGGCTTGGTAGAAGTAACGGCTGAACCAACTTCTGTAGTTGATAATCTGCTTGCTATTGATTTAAAAGAAAGTACAAACGAGTTAGGAGTTGCTTCCTTCAATTTTAATAAATACTACAAATCGGGTCAAACGGGTGTAGCAATTTTGAAAGTAGAAGCAAAATTATTTGGGAAATATGGCAGTGGAATTGTAACAATAGAGCAAGAAACTGTAACAGATAAAATAATTGTGATTAATTAAAAAACAGGTTGCGAAACCTGTAGATTTGTTAAATTAAAAATAAAGTGTAAATTTGGCTACCTTAAAAATTATGAAAAAACTAATATTTCTCCCACTTTTATTGTTGGTTTTAGCAACAAGCTTGTCTTGCGAGTCTAAAGATCCAGCACTGTTGAAAGTTTTTGTTCGTTCATCATCTAATCAATTAGTTAGCGGAGCAAAAGTAATTGTGATTGGCGATCAACAATCAAATCCTGCGACTTTAGAATTTGTTGATACATCCTACACCAACAGTTCAGGATTCACCGTTATTGATATGAATGAGTATTTTGACGTTTCAGGAAAGGATAACACGACAGGTTATTTTGATATTATTGTGAAATACAATAACAAAATTGCAACAGGATATTCAAGATGTCGTATTCACACAACTTCAGTTGAAACAATTTATTTACCTAATTAATAAAAATGAAAAAAGTATTATTTCTTTTTGTAGCCATAGCAATCGCTTTCTCATTCACATCTTGTAGAAAAAAAGGCGACACGATTGCAAATATTTATGTGAAAGATGAAACAAATGCAAATGTTCAAGGTGCAATGGTTATTCTTTATGGATCAAATACTGGAAGTACGCCGCAGATTGTTGCTTTATTTGATACCACATACACGAATTCAACAGGGTTAGCTTCTTTTAACTACAATGATGTATATCAATTAGGTCAAGCAGGTGTTGCTGTTTTAGACATCAAAGCACAAAAATTGAATAGAATCGGAACAGGTATTATCAAAATTGAAGCTGAAAAAGTAAACGAAGAAACTGTTTTCATTCAGCCTTAAATAGATTCGCTTTAAATTTAAACGACATGAAAAATATTTTTATACTACTAGTTGCATGTACGATTGTTCTTTCAATGGGTTCATGTCGTAAAAAGGGAGATACGATAGCAAATATATATGTTAGAGACGAAGGAAGTACAGCTGTAGAAAATGCAACTGTTGTACTTTTTGGAACTTCTACAGGTTCTCCTGTTGGAACGCCTCCCGGAACTGTAGGTCTTGTTAATCTGCGCGATACTTTATATACAAATAGCTCAGGGTTAGCTTCTTTCAACTTAAACGATGTCTATCAGTTAGGGCAGGCAGGTGTTGCTATTTTAAATGTTACAGCCAAAAAAGCTAACAAAATCGGACAAGGTATCATAAAAATTGAGCCTGAGACGGTAAACGAAGAAACTGTATTTATTCAGCCTTAAGCTCTGATTAGTTTTACTTCTCTGTTCTTACCTTTTAATTCTTCTAACGAACATTTTGTATTGAAGGTGTCATCCAATTCCAATTCGTATTCAGTAAAGTCAAGGTAAGTAATTGATTTTATCTCATCTAAAATAGTTACTTGTGGGTTTTGACGTTGCAACACATTTATCAAACCATTCAAACACGTCATATCAATAAAAAGTGTTGTCCAATAAGATAAATTGTCTTTGATAACATTAGCCATCACACAAACTTGTTGATCAAAATCGTTGAATCTAAGTCCTTTAATTTCTAATTGCGTTTCCATAGTGTTTTAATTTATGATACAAAGGTAGAGTCGATGTTCGTAATCTATTTACGTTCATCTTTAAAAACAATTACTTTTCATTTCAAATTCAACAATATCACGTTATAATTATAATTGATTTTAACTTGTAACGCAATTTTCGAACCATTAGAACAAAAGTTGAGTTCTTTACCATATATTAACCTCAGTTCCATATTCAAAAAAGGCTTCAAATCCTCTAGATTGTTTATTTTTGTATTATGTCAGAAAAATCAAACATGTCTTTTTTACAACACCTTGAAGAATTGAGGTGGAGACTTGTCAGGTCAGCTGTTGCAGTTGTCGTTTTTGCAATTATTATATGGATTTATCAAGGAGAAATTATCAATGCCGTTTTCTTATCTATGAAAGACAAAGACTTCGTTACCTTTCGAATGTTGTGTTATTTCTTTGGGGTTTGCATTGAGGATATTCCAGTTAAAATGCAAAGTACGACCATGGCAGGACAGTTTTCTTATGCGTTGATGATGAGTTTTATAGGAGGGATTGTCATTGCCTTTCCTTTTATTTTTTATCAATTATGGGCTTTTATTAAACCTGGGTTAAAATTCAAAGAAAAAAAAATGGCTCGAGGAATTGTAATTTATGTTAGTTTATTGTTTTTCACTGGAATTCTGTTTGGTTATTTCGTTGTTGCGCCGTTAAGCGTTCAATTTTTCGGTTCCTATCAAATGAGCAAAGAAATTGAAAACATCTTTACGATAAGTTCTTACATGAGCACCATTATTTCAACTGTATTTTACACCGGTTTGTTTTTTTTATTGCCAGTCGTAACATATTTTCTAACCAAAATTGGGTTGTTTGATTCTGCTTTTTTAAAGAAATATAGAAAACATGCGGTAGTCATAATTTTGATACTTGCGGCAATTATAACTCCTCCTGATATTCTCTCACAGGTTATTGTTTCAATTCCAATATTAATGCTGTATGAAATTGGAATTATAGTAGCTAAACGTGTAGAAAAAAATCAAGAAAAGGAATCAAAATCTTAGGACATGAGGTTCTTTGGGGCGTTCATCTTCATTTTCTTCATGATTTCTATTTATAGTCAACAAACGATT
>RFNX01000545.1 GCA_009926905.1 Flavobacteriales bacterium | reverse complement strand
GTAGGGGTCATTCGCGAATGACCCCTACTCTTTTTTATTACAATTCATCATCCTCTCCTTCTACATTTTTATCTCCACGTAGAATTCGAATGCGCTTTCTCGCTTCAGCAGAAAACAAACTTCCTTTATAGTCGATAACTAACTGTTTGTATAGTTCTAGCGCTTTTTCTTTATTCAATAAAATATTTTCATAAATATCAGCCATTCTGAAAAGTGCATCATCCGCAAGAATGTCTTTTTCGTGGAATTTCATCAAATCTTCGTAATAATCTAACGCTTTTTGCCATTGCCCTTGCATTTCCATAGCTTTCGCTTTACGGAATAAAATTTCATCAGCTAAGGAATGGTATGGAAAATTGATTTGAATGCTGTCAAATAATTGAAAAGCTTCTGTATACTTGTGTTGTTCAATGAGTAATTCTGAACTTGCAAACCACGACATTGCTTCGAAATTGCTGTCCAATCCAAAATTGTCTGTAATCATTACTGAAAGCTGTAGTGCGTCGTTTGCAATCACACGTGAAGTTGCTTCTTTGAGAACGCTTAATTGTGATTGCGCAAAATCAAACTCGCCGTCAAAATAGAATACGCGTGCATTTTTAAATTTAGCTTCGTTTCCAATGGCTTCAAATTTAAAATCGGTATCAATTTGCATGTACAATAAAGAAGCTTCCCAAATGTCGCCACCCAAGACTTCAATATCTGCTAATTGCATTTTAATTTGCGCTTTTTGAATGTCAGTTAATCCTGGCGTTTCTAAAAGTTTGGTCAACACTTCGATTGCTTTCTCAGATTTATTAGCATAAAAAGCTAAAATGTGACTGTATTCAACAGTCAAAGAAACACTCAATTTGCTCTTTCCAACTTTTGTTATTGCATTTTCATAATCGACTAATGTGGCATCAATTTCTGTTTGAGAGTAAGATCGATTGGTAGTTAGTTCTGTGTAACGCGCATTGAGCAAGGATTTCAAAGCTTCGAAATAAATGGGATTATTCTCACCAAGCTGCATTACATAATTGTAACACTTTCTTGCTGTTTCATATTCTTTATTTTCTAAACAAATGTTTCCCAATTCAAAGACTTGATATCCGTCGTTATTCATGCGTTTATCTAAGGCAATTACTTGATTGAAAGCTCCGCTAAAGTTGCGATTTTGAATGTTCATCCACACTAACATTTGCGAAAAAATAATGCTAGAATTTGCTTTTTGTGCACGTTGTAACAACGATTCTTTCAACATGATAAAGTCTGCACTTTCACTATTTGTTAAGTTCACACGTTGCCCAATTGCGGTTTCAATTGTTTCCAAAATTGTTGGTTGCGTTTCCACATAATCCAAATATTCGCGCACCATTTCTTTTTTGTTGCCACTCAATGCATAAAAGTCGGCATACTGAAAATTGAAAGGATAGGATGGTGCTTCTTTTCGGCCTTTGTCAAGAGCTGCTTTCGCTAAATCCAATTTCCCTTTCGAAACAAATGCTTGGTAAACTGAAATCGTTTGAGAGGGATTACTTCCGATGTCTCCAATGATGTCCTCGTACGTTTTTTTAGCTTTTGCTGGTTCATTAGCATCTTCATAAAACTGTCCTAAAGTCACGCGCAATTCAACTTCGCCTTTGTTTTGACTTACCTGTTTTTTAATGATTTTCTCAGCGGTTTTGTAATCTTTAATTTGAACCAAACATTCAAAATAACGATTGAAGTAAACACGAGTAGGAGTGGAGTTGTATATTTTTTCGTAGTAAGTTGTCGCTTTCTCAAAATCACCATTTGAATAATAATATTGCGCCAATTGAATATCTGTTTCCGTTTGAGAAAACGAAATAAATGAAAGTAAAAAGAAAGATAAAAGCAGTCTTAATTTCATTTCTTAGTTGGCTTTTTTGTTGCGTTTTTCTTCTCCAAATCTTTAGCAATTTCATCCAAATGCTTGTATAAACTCAAGAATCTAGGAAATTGCTTTTCCTTATAATTCATATAAACTTTCAATAATTCACCAATTAAATTGACTTTTCTTTGCTCATAAATGATGAACTCGTCATACTGTTCTTTTTTCCCGTGGCCATTTTCAATATCAGCTTTTAAAAGTTTCAGTGTTTTTTTTTCTTCTGAAATACTTTTTTTAATGTCTAAAAATCGTCTGTCTAAGGTTTTTTCATGGTTCACGCCTCCGTCCAAATCTGGAACAATGATTTCACTTAATTCTTTGAATTCGTCCATTTTTTTACCAAATGTTAAATCAATTTTTTTAGAATAATAGTTGTTTTGAATTCGAAGGAATAATGATGTTGTTGCAACTTTCAATCCAGCGATTGTATCAATTTTATTAGCATCTAATTTGCTCTCAAATTTTTCTAATTTGGAGTTCATTACATCAATCGCTTTGATTTGGTCTTCTTGCTTTTTATTGGAACAAGAAAAAATCAAAAACACAAAAAACGGTAGTAAGTACTTCATAAGTTAATTTAGCTAAAGGTAAGGAGTGTTTGTGAAATAGCTATAATTTCATTTGAATGTTTCAAAAAAATTAACACCTCGACTTCAAAGTTTATTCTCCAGCATTCAACCACAGATTTCTGTAAGCTCGATTTGGGTCGTAATCCTTTGCTTGTTTTTCAATATTGAATTGTCTGCCGCTTCGTGGGTCATTTCCGACTCCTGCTAAATATGCCCAATTTCCCCAATTTGAACTCGCATCGTAATCGATTAATTGTTGTTCAAAATAGCGTGCACCAATTCGCCAATCTTGTTGCATTTCGTGGATGAAATAACTCGCTACATTTTGTCTTCCACGATTACTCATGAACCCAGTTAAGCGCAATTCGTTCATATTTGCATCAATAAAATCATTGCCCGTTCTTCCCATTTTCCAGTCTTCGATGAGCGAAAAATTTGGTTCAGGAGGCGCATTTTTTTGACCAGAAATTCCGTTAAAAGTAAATAATTTGTGTTGGTGTTTTTTGAAAATAAAACGAAAATAATCGCGCCAAATGAGTTCAAAAATCAGCCAATAAGTGGATTCATTTGCGCCAAATTCTGCTTCATATTTTTTAATTTCAGCGTAAATTTTTCGAGGAGAAACACAGCCATTTGCCAACCAAGGAGAGAACTTTGAAGAGTAATTTCCACCCACCAAACCATTTCGCGTTTCCTTATAATTTTTGATTAAATGTGATTCAAATAAGTAATAATTCAGGCGTTCCAAAGAATTATTTTCACCTCCTTTAAATGCTAAAACTTGACGTTCATCTGTTTGTTTTTCTTCCCTACCTAACTCCTCAAACGTGGGTAATTTTAGAGGTGGAATTGTTGGTGAATTGATGTTTTTTGGAGCATCAAAAACGGCTCTGATTTCAGTTTCTTTTTCTACTCGTTTTCTGAAATTTGTAAAAACTTCGGGAATGTCTTTTAACGAAAAAGGAAGATCGGTAGCAAGATATAAAGTGCTCGTGCTGTACTCTTCAAAAAGACATTTTTGTTTCCATAATTCTTGTTCCATTTGAACATTTAATTGCTTCTCAAAAATGGCAACTTCGCGTTTTGCATACACTTTTCGAGCGCTGTATTGGAAGGCAATTTTCGGTATTTCTTCTAAAGGATTTCCCACTAAAAGCAATAAACCCGAACCTAATTTCCGCAAATTTTCATCTAATTCAGCGATGCTTTCCAACAGGAATTGTAAGCGAAATTCACCTGTTTTTTCAATTTTACCGTTTGATTCATTTAATTCTTGCGGATTTAAACAATAAACAGGAATAATACCATCATTTTCTTCAATAGCTTTTATTAAGGTTTCATTGTCGTGTAGTCGTAGGTCGGTTTTAAACCAAACAATTCCTTTTTTCGTCATAGCTCATTGATTTTATTTAAATAAATTTCAGCTTGCTGGAGGAGCGCTGTTTTTTGTGATTGCTCCATTTTTCGCCAGACATTGTACATCATTCCGATGCGTGGATTACTGGCTAATTTGGCTTCGTTTCGGTCGTAAAAATTCCAATATAAACTGTTAAATGGACACGCTTTTTCTCCCGTTTTGAGTTCTTTTTTATAATGGCAATTTCCACAATAATTACTCATTTTGTCGATATAAGTTGCGGAGCTAACATAAGGTTTTGTACCCACAATTCCACCGTCAGAAAATTGACTCATTCCTCTCGTATTTGTAATCTCCACCCATTCCAAAGCGTCGATGTAAATTCCCAAATACCAAGCGTCCACTTCGTCGGGATTTACACCAGCAAGTAAGGCAAAATTTCCGGTAATCATCAAGCGTTGAATGTGGTGTGCATACGCAAAATCCAAGGACTGATTGATGGCTTGCGAAAGGCAATTCATTTTCGTTTTCCCTGTCCAAAACCAATCGGGAAGTGACGCAGTATTTTCAAAGAAATTGAGCGTCGAGTATTCAGGCATTTTCGCCCAATAAATTCCGCGCATGTATTCTCGCCAACCTAAAATTTGTCGCACAAAACCTTCGAGTTGATTGAGTGAAATTTCGCTTGGATTTTTCTCCCAAGATAGTATTGCTGCATCGATTACTTCTTTCGGAGAAATCATTTTTGTATTCATCGAAAATGACAAACGCGAATGATAAATCGACCATTGGTTATGTTGCATCGCATCTTGAAACGTTCCAAAAAATGGCAAACAATGCTCCACAAAAAAATCTAAAAGTTCCAAAGATTGGGAACGATTTATGGGCCACAAAAACTGTTTTGAATTGACACTTCCAATCGTTTTTACGTTCGCTTTTTGGATCTCGATTTCAATTTCTGAAGTATCATTTGAGAATAAAAGAGGCAAACTAACCACGTGATTCGTCGGAATTTTTTTGCGATTGTCGGCATCGAAGTTCCATTTTCCACCCACAGGATTGGCGCCTTCCATCAAAATCGAATGATTTTTTCGCATTTGACGGTAGAAACTTTCCATCAAATAAGTTTTCTTTCCTTCGAAAAATTGGCTTAAAAAATGCCGTTCACTTAAAAAATGTTCGCTCGAAACGCATTCAAAAGGAATGGCAAGTGAAGCACAAAAGTTTTTTAAATGTTCTTCGACTCTATATTCATCGGGCTCTTGATATTCGAATTTAGTATAGTTTCCTACCGTTAAAAGGTCGTTTAAATTGCTTTCAAAAGATTGTTTATTATTCGTATCATTGAGCTGAAAATAGATTACTCGATGACCTTTAACTTGAAGTTCTTTAGAAAATTCGCGCATTGCCGCAAAAATCCAATAACTTTTTGAATGTGGTGCCTTACATAATCTGTTTCGGTTGCAACTTCCATAAGAACGTAAT
>RFNX01000278.1 GCA_009926905.1 Flavobacteriales bacterium | reverse complement strand
GCATAGCAAATGATAATAAATAGCCTCCATCGTCGGTAGATAATTGTTTTTTAGGTATAATTTTTTGCCAAATATAATTCCCATTTTTATCGATGTTCAAAACTAAAATATTATTGTAATGATAATAAAAAGTAGTTTTTGTTGTTGTAACTCCAGATGAACTTCTTGTAGTCGTCGTTACTGTATGAATGTAGAACTGTTCTGCTACAACGATTACTCCTCCATCTTCTTTGTGAATAATGTTTCTAAAATCATAATTCATAAAAATTCTGTCTTGTTTTCTTTGTTTCTTTTTATCGCTGTCATTATTATCTTCGTCTTCTTGCATTAATTCGCTAAATGGTTTCATTGTCTCAGCGACAACTTTATGTGTTTTAGAGTCAATTCTTAAATAGAATGTACCCTCATTTTTATCTCTTTTTGTTGAAGGGTTTGTACTATAATAAATTTGATTTTCAGAAGAATAAAGACCAACACAAACAACTTCATTATTATTATTGATAGATAAAGTCATTTCATTGAAAAATTTGCTTTTCGAATCAATAGGCATGTCATATGTATCTTTGTCGTTTTTTGAGTAATAAAAAACGTGGAATTTATAATTGACCTCACCTTGTTTTTTTTCATTGTGCTTTTCCTCATAAACTTTTGCTAGCAAATACACATTTCCATCATTACCAACACGGTAATCAACAATGTCGCACAATTCATCGTTGTATGGCAATTCTACTTCTTTTTTCCATAATTCTTTAAAATCGTCGTTGTAAACTTGCATTCCAAATTTTTGTGGCTGATCTTTTATTTCAGGTAATGCATAGTATATTAGTACTTTTGAATTGTCATAAGATTGATTAAATCCAAAATTTCCTGAATTTCTTTTGTTTCCTTCTTCAAATGAATATTCTGCTAATGTTTTTTCATTACCTTCTGGTAACAACGATGTTTTATTGATTTCTTCAACTGTAAATGTTTTGGTTTTGTTATTCAAGTCTTTTTTTGTATCAACTGAATACAACTTGTTTTTTAAGTTAATTTCAAATAAATGATTGTGAGTTATTCCTTTTTCTTTTTCCTTCTTTTCTAGTACAGCTGAATTTGTCTTTTCAAAATTTAGATTATAGCTTTCAATAGTGTAGATGCTTTTTGCAATGGCAATAATCACTTTAGTTATTGCCCTATTTATATAAACTCCATCATTATCTTTTCCTATTATGTTTGTTATGAAACCATTTTTTTTAATGTCTTTCATTTCTGGCCCAAGAGTCACCGTTGCTCCCTGTCCAAATGTTACACTTTGAATTGCGAAAAACAAAAGTGTAGTAGCTAGTATTTTTTTCATAGATTAATTTGTGGCGAATATAGTAATTGAAAATAAGAATCAATAGCGTATTTCTACCTGATTTTCTGATTTAATTGATTTCAGGAGAACTATTTTGAATTGTTTCTTAATTTTGAAATAAAAAAGATGTCTCCAAATACGATATTAATTTTGACTATAATTGGTCTCTTTGCAGGAATTTTAAGCGGATTCGTTGGCGTAGGTGGCGGAGTGATCATAGTCCCGGCTTTGGTTTTCTTTCTAGGTTTAACACAACATCAAGCACAAGGAACAAGTTTGTTTGTACTCTCTATGCCAGTTGTTATTTTTGCCGTTCTAAATTATTGGAAAACAGGAGATGTCAATTGGAAATTCGGATTAATCATTGCTTCCACATTTGTAATTGGTGCGTTCATTGGTTCCAAATTATCACTAAAAATGTCACCAGGGATGGTAAAATTGCTTTTTGGGATATTTCTAGCTTACGTTTCATTTAAATTAATCACTTCAGGTTACACAGCCGTTCGATCAGATGAAGCATAAACTCAACGCTATTATTGAAGCCAGAATTGAAAGTATTTTTGAGAAAATCAAAGCTTATAGAGAATACTTGCACCAACATCCAGAGTTGTCATTTCAAGAATTTGAAACAATGGAATTTGTTGCTCAAAAGCTAACTGAACTTGGAATTCCTTTTGAGAAAAACGTTGCAGGAACAGGTGTTGTTGGTCTTATTATATCTTCAAAACATACTGAAAGCGATAATTGTATAGGTTTACGTGCTGATTTAGATGCTTTACCGATTTTAGAAGAAACTGATGTTGATTACAAGTCAAAGAATGTTGGTGTGATGCATGCCTGTGGACACGATGTTCATACTTCTATTTTGCTAGGTGCAGCTGAGATATTAAATGAAATTAAAGAAGAATTACCTCAACCAGTAAAACTTATTTTTCAGCCAGGAGAAGAAACAAATCCTGGTGGTGCTAGTTTAATGATTGCTGCTGGAATACTTGAAAATCCAAAAGTTGAACGTATGTACGCATTGCATGTTTTTCCGGAAATGGAAGCTGGTAAAGTTGGTTTACGAAGTGGATTGTATATGGCTTCAAGTGATGAAATTCACATTCAAATTGATGGAATCGGTGGACATGGAGCACTACCAGAAAAATGTGTTAATCCATTGATGATGGGAGCTGAATTTGTTTTAAAAGCAAGTGAATTGATTAAAAGAGAATGTCCGACGGATATTCCATGTGTATTGAGCTTAGGTAGATTTGAAGCTTTAGGTTCAACGAATGTCATTCCTTCATCAGCAGAAATCAAAGGAACTTTTCGAACCATGAATGAAGAGTGGCGTTCTGAAGCTCATGAATTACTTCATAATTTAGCTGTAGAAATATCAGAAAAATACAATGGGAAAATAAATTTCAAAGTTTCAAAAGGATATCCTTTTCTCAAGAATGATGAGGTCTTGACTTCTGATTTGAGACAGGTTTTTAAAGATAATTTGGGTGGAAATTTTGTTCATGAACTTCCTATTAGAATGACAGCTGAAGATTTTGCTTTTTATAGTCAAAAAATTCCTGTTTGTTTCTTTCGATTAGGTGTTGGAAATGAGAAAGAAAGAATAACTTTTGGGGTGCATCATCCCAAATTCAACATTGATTCGAATGCTTTAAAAACGGGTATCCACACAATGGTTTTAGCAGCTTTACAATGAAATATTTATCATTCATAGTATTTGTGTTAATAGCTCTTTGTTCTTGTAACAAGGAAACTAAAATTTTGAATAAATTAGAAGGAAATTGGAAAGTTGATTTGATACGCATTGAAGACGGAGAAGGATTTACTTTTTATGATAGTTTACCTACAGGGACTTTTCAGTTTGGAAAAATTCCTAAAACTTGTAATGCTAATTGCAGTTACAACTATGTAAATTTTGGTGGTTTTCAAATAAACGATTCACTTACTATTGTAAATGGAAGTTTTGAATTTAGTTCCGTTAAAAATCGTATTCTAATTACTTCAAATTCAGATACTATTGATGCGAGAATAATTATGTTAACTAAAAAAGCTATTGAATTGGAATATTATGATTTGATTAAATTTAGATTGGTTCGATTTGTCATGTCAAAGGACTGAATTTCAATTTTATTGCATTACAATATTGTTTATATTTGCAAAAAAAATATATAAATGCTTCGGGGCTTATTCGCAACTTTATTTCTTTTGAATCTGACGTTTTCTGTGTACTCTCAAGGTTACAACAATCGTTGGTCGTTAGAATTTAGTGCTGGTGCCACAAATGCAGTGAAACCTTATACCCCAGGCTATTGGTCCAATACAGTAGGTTTCTTTCATACAGCGTTAGGAACTCGTTTCATGTTCAACAATAAGTATGGTTTGATGCTGGACGCTGGATACGATCGTATAACTGAAGATAATATAAGTTGGTTTACAAATACAGGCAACAGTTTAGATTTTACCTCACATTATGGAAGAGGTTCTCTCCAAGTTGTAATGGACGTTGGACGCGTACTTCAATTTGAAAATTTTTCAGAAAAAGTAAGTTTCTTGTTTCACACTGGAGGTGGCATGTCAATTTTAGCTAGTAAAGTGAATCCTGAAGTAGATCGAATGGTAAATTTTACATTTGGTGCTGGACCGCAATTTAAAGTGAATGAGCGACTTTCAATAAATCTAGACGCTTCTTTTATTTGGCACATTTATCAGCAATATACGTTTGATATGAACAGTAGCGTTGCTAAAAGGGGATTTGATGGATTTATCGCAAATGCTTCTGTTGGAATGAGTATTTATTTAGGTAAATATGCAACACACATGGATTGGGCATTTTCACCTTGTTTTCCCGATATGTCGTATTTGGAAGTTGAAAACAAAAAGTTAGACAGCACCAATCAGCAATTACGTACGAATTTACGCGATGATGATGGTGATGGAGTTCCTAATTTCATGGATAAAGAAAATAATACAACCTATGGAAGCGTAGTAGATAATCAAGGGGTAAGTTTAAAGAATAAAGACACTGATGGTGACGGTGTTATGGATTTATTTGATAAATGCCCAGATATTCCTGGTACTCAAGAATTGGAAGGTTGCCCTCAAGATTTGTTGACCGCAATTAAAAATAATGATCCAAAACGTATTAGTT
>RFNX01000449.1 GCA_009926905.1 Flavobacteriales bacterium | reverse complement strand
TCGGGGCGTAGCGTAGTCCGGTCATCGCGCCTGGTTTGGGACCAGGAGGTCGCAGGTTCGAATCCTGCCGCCCCGACAAGGGGGATGAGCATTCATCCCCTTTTTTTGTTTTAATTGGTTACGAAGATCAGTCCGCCAGATGACGGAAACAATTGTATCAAAGTAGAATAAAATTTGGTCCCGTAGCTCAGCTGGATAGAGCAACTGCCTTCTAAGCAGTAGGTCTTTGGTTCGAATCCAAACGGGATCACATAAGCTTCACAGAAATGTGAGGCTTTTTTTGTTTTTTTTCGTTTACTTTTTGTGAAAAAGAAAAAAATATTACCAAGAAATAACACAAACTTCAAATTAATTTCATCCTCAATATCAAATAAAGAACTAACTTGGACAGCCGAAAAAAAAGCATGATTTTTTAGTTAATCTTAGAAGTCATTTATTGATAAAGTGTTGTTTATGCATAAGTTAGTTTCATTGTTGTTGTTCTTTTCATGTTCATTGCTGAGCGCGGCAAATTGTCTAAATAAACATGCTGATTCAATATCAAATGAATATCTAGCAGGAATTACTACCCAAAAGTCATTTTCCAAGAAGGAATTAAACAAAATATGGAAAGAAGCACAAATTCCGAAATTTGTAATGCCAATAAAATTTGGGTTTGATATAGTTGATATCACCTATAAAACTAAGTGGCACGATGGCACCACTATTATAGCTTCAGGACTGGTATTTATCCCAACTATCACCAACAAATTTGTTCCTTCTGAATTAATTTTCATGCATGGAACGAAAATGAGTAAAGCTCGCAATATTGCAATCAAAGCTGGTGAGCAATCCGTTTGTGCAGGTTATGCAGCTGAAGGTTATGTTGTAGCTTTCCCAGATTATATTGGTCTTGGAAATGGAGAAAGATTTCATTTATATCAACACGCGGCAACTTCTGCTCAGGCAGGAATTGATATGATGCGTGCTGTTCGTGAATTACTTAAGCAACGCAATCTAAAAACAGACAATCAACTTTTTATTACAGGGTATTCGCAAGGTGGTCACGCAGCAATGGCACTTCATAAAGAAATTCAAGAAAAATACAACAAAGAGTTTCATGTTGCAGCTTCTTCTCCAATGTCGGGTGCATATGATATTTCAGGAACTCAAAGCAAATGTATGTTTGAAAAGTATGCGTTTCCGAGCTATTTGCCTTATTTATTAAAATCTTACGATCAAGTTTATGATTTTTTTGATGAAGATTTTAATACAATTTTTAAGTCACCTTATGATTCTATTGTTGCAAAGTACTATAATGGTAAATATGACATTTGGGACATTAATCCACTAATGCCAGAAATTCCAGTTTCTTTATTAAAAGATGAAATTGTCAAAAAATATATAGTTGAAAATCCAGAACGTCTTCAAAAAATATTGAAGGATAACGACGTTTACGATTGGAAACCAGAAGTACCAATGCAATTATGTTATTGCCAAGCTGACGAGCAAGTAAATTATTTAAATTCGTTCATTGCTTATGATAAAATGAAGGCAAATGGAAGTAAATTCGTTCGATTGCGCTCTGGAGGAAAGAGATTCGACCATTTCCAGTGTGCTGTTTTCTCAAATGTCAATACTAAATTTTTCTTCAATACCATTCGAAAAGGAAGCAAAAAAGGTCGAAAAGGAAGCCCATTGAAAAGAAGTGTGGTTTGGCTTTCAAAAACATTAATGCCTGGTTATTACATTAAAAAATATAACAAAGAGAATATGAAAAAAATGATGGGTGAGTGATGATGTTAATAACTAATGCTTTGTTTAAATCGTCCTCAAAGTATTTTTTATTGAGTAATTAATTATATTAGTCGTGTTTTTTGTAAATTTTGAAAAATAGTTGAAATTAAATATCAATGATAAATTATTGTTATTGTAAATGTTTGAATATTAATAGAATAAAGCTTAATTATGAATAAATTATTTTTGACAATTCTTCTAAATTTTGTGCTCTTAAATTATGGTTTTTCGCAAAGCATAAATTATCAAGTTAGAATTATAGAATTAAGGGCTCGAGCAGACAATAATGATGGCGGTGGACTTGCAGGGGCCCAAGACCCAACTTGGTTTGTTTGGATAAATGATAATGGTACAACTGGAACTTCCTATGGTACAACATGGCAAGCAACTGGTTGTGTTAATACAACAAATCAGTATGATGTATGGTGGTCTGGGGGTATTATTCCTTATAATTTTACCAATGTAACAAATTCAGATGCTACAACCTTAAATACTGAAATAGAAGGTTGGGAAGAAGATTGCAGTAATCCATGTCAATACGAACCAAATCCGTCTATTTTTAGTTCTTGTGTTGGTAATGGTGATGATAATAGAAATGCAAGAGCTGCTGCAGGTTCAATAAATTTTAGAAATGACCCTCCTTGTCAATGGAATTCATATATAGTTACCAATGGTAGATATGATGCAAAAATTGAAATTAATTGGGAATTTGTAACACCAATCAATGCAGGAACAGTTGCAGGAAGTCAAACTATTTGTGGTGGCGGTGACCCTGCTGCTTTTACTTCAAGTGCATTGACAAGTCCGACACATCCTTCTTTCACGTATCAATGGCAAATAGACCCTGGATGTACTGGAAGTTTTGTTGACATAACAGGTGCAATAGCAGCAACTTACGACCCTCAAGTTGGTTTATTACAAAACACTTGCTACAGAAGAGCAACATTAACATCTTGTGGAACATTTTACTCCAATACATTAACAATCACTGTTGAATCTCCATCGGTTGACCCATCTGGCGCAAATGCATCAAATAATACAATTTGTTCAAGCCAATCAACAACTTTAAGTGTTTCTGGAGGGACTTTAGGAGCTGGAGCGCAGTACGTTTGGTATCAAGGTGGCTGTGGTTCAGGAACTTCAGTTGGAACAGGTGCATCAATCACAGTGAATCCAACAACATCAACACAATATTTTGCGAGAATTGAAAGTTCATGTTACCAAGGTGCATGCGTAAGCGCATCCATAACCGTAAACCAATCTTCAACCTCACCAACGGCAATTATTCCTTCAACTACTCAAGTTTGTCCAGGTCAAAATATGACATTGTCTGTTCAAGGTGGAAATTTAGCCGCTGGAAATACATGGCAATGGTATTCAAACTCTTGTGGTGGAACCCCAGTTGGAACAGGAAGTATCATAAGCATTAATCCGACAACAACAGCGACTTATTTTGTACGAGCAGAAGGCCCTTGTGGAAATACAAATTGTGCTTCTCTTTTGGTAACTGTTGGAGCAAGTTCAACTATTCCTACTTCTTTATCTGTTTCAGCTAATAATATTTGCCCAGGAATAACCACTCAACTTTCTCAAAATGGAGGAGTGCTTCAAAATAGTGATATTTGGGTTTGGTACACAGGTGCTTGTGGAGCTGTTCCAGTTGGAGTTGGTCCCACACTTGAGGTTTCTCCGACTTCGACGACAACTTATTTTGTACGCGCTGTTGGTGACTGTGGCGCTTCACTTTGTCAATCTGTTACAGTAAACGTTCAATCTGGTTCAATTGCTCCAGAATCAATTTCAGCTACTGCAAATAATTTTTGTAAAGGAGGAAGTACAACACTTAACGTGCAAGGCGGAAGTTTGGTAAATGGTGCTTCTTGGAGTTGGTATGAAAGTACTTGTGGCGGAACTCCAATTGGAAATGGAAATTCAATCACATTAACTCCAACTAGCAGTAATTCTTATTTCGTTCGAGCGGAAGGTGGCACTTGTGGAAATACAAATTGTGCAAATGTCTTTATAAATGTTCTTGAGTCTTATGCTTACATGGTTCCATTTGATACACTTTGTGGATTAAAACCACCATTCCAATTGACAGGAGGTCTTCCAGCAGGTGGAGTTTATTCAGGTACTGGTGTTAACAATGGAGTTTTCACTTCAACTCAAGCTGGATACGGAACAACAAAAATCTATTACACAGCAACAAATGACAACGGTTGTTCAGTTACAGATAGTACATCTTTGACTATAGTTCCAAGTTCTGTAATAGGTACTGCAGATGTTAAAGTGCAAGAATGTGCAGATGGTGGTGTTTCAATTGTAGTTTACCCATCAGGTTCATTAACAGGTGATTATACATTCACTTGGAATACAAACGAAATTGCAAATCCTTTGAAAAATGTTCCAGCTGGAAATTATTCAGTTACTATCGGTGATGGTTCTGGATGCACTTTTGTCATTGATAATTTAGTTGTTGATGAAACAATTTTATGTTTAAATATTGCAAACACATTTTCACCAAATGGCGATGCCTACAATGATACTTGGAACGTTGATGTTACCAATTTTGGACAAATAACAAGCGTGAAAGTATTCTCCAAATGGGGACAAATCGTTTGGGAAGAGCAGAATTTATCCTCTTTCAATTGGAATGGCGAATACAAAGGTGATCCATTACCAGCTGGCACTTATTATTACGTCATGGAAATCGATAATCCAGATTACGGAAAACAAACTGGTCCAATCACTATTATTAGATAAACTGAAGCGATATGAAATTAAGAATCACACTTTTTATAGTTTTATTTAGCACAATGTCGTTTGCGCAACAAATCGCTTTGACAAGTCAATACATGTTGAATGAAATGTCTATTAACCCTGCTGCAGCTGGATTGAGAGGAAATGTACAATTAGGTGCATCATTTAGACGTCAATGGGCTGGTATTGACCAAGCTCCTGTAACACAGACAGTTTGGGGACAAGGAAGCTTAAAGTATAATTTTGGAATTGGGGGTTCAATTTATAATGATGTAACAGGTCCGACTCGTAGAACTGGATTTAGTCCCACATTAGCATACAAGTTAAAATTGAATAGCGATTACGTTTTGTCGTTTGGTGTTGGAGCCTCTTTTACACAGTTTTATTTAGATCAAAATCGGATTCAAACTGAAAACCCTAATGACATTGCAGTTTTACAAAATTCTAATAATAAACTGATTCCAGATGCAAACGCTGGGTTGATGTTGGCTTCTAAAAAATTGTTTGTCGGAATTTCAGCTTGGCATTTGATTCAATCTAAAAGAGATTTGTTTGACATTCAAAAAAATGTTGTGAATACTTTAGATAGAACTTATTATTTTATGGGAGGTTACACATTTGAATTAAGTCCAAAATTGGATTTAACACCCAGTACAGTTGTTCGATTAATGGGAAATGCGCCATTTACTTTTGATATGAATGCTTCTTTGACATACGATAAAACTTATTGGGGTGGAGTTTCTTATCGGTTTAGAGATGCAATTGCTTTGATGGTTGGTGCACGTGTTGGTCCAGTTAGAATAGGATATTCGTATGACATCACAACTAGTGCTTTGTCAAAATATAATTCTGGAAGTCACGAGTTATTTCTTGGTATAGACATTTTGAAAGGAAAGGACAAAGGTTCTTGGAAAAGAAGAAATCGAGTTTATTCAACATTTTCCAATTTCTAATTTGAAGTATGTTTAAAAAAGTAAATTTAGTTCTTCCGTTATTCGCATTTGTTTCCTTGTTATCCTTTTCTCAAACAGGAGCAGTGGATGACTATTTTGAAAATTTTGAATTTAAAAAATACATTGAATTAGAATCGAAACAAGATACTTCTCTAAAAACACAGCTTCAGCTTGCTCAAGCTTATTATTATTTGAATGATTTTCAAAGCGCTAAGATTTGTTTTGATAATGTTGATTTTAGCAGAGTTGAAAATGTAAACCAGCTTTTTTATGCTAACAGTTTAAAAAATAACGGTGATTTTGATCAAGCAAAGGAAGTTGTCAATGCGTTTTTAAAACAAGATTCAAGTAATCAATCTGCGAAATTATTACTTCAACAAATTGATTTTTTAGCTAAAAATAAATCAACTGTTTCAAATTATTTAGTTCGAAATATTGAAACAGCAAACGATAAAGTTGCTCAGTTTTCACCTTATTTCTGGAATGAAAAAATAGTTTTTGTTTCTGAAAAAAGCACAGACAAAACAAGTCAGCCTGATGTGCAATACAACTCGAAAAGCATGGAAGGTATTGGTTTGGGCAAAAGTGTTCGACCGAAATCGAGTTTATATGTTTTAAATCCTGAAACCTTAGTGGGCGAATCGCTTTTGACTTTGAAAGATTTTCACATTGGCTCCTCAGTTTTTGACCCGATTTCAAATAAATGGTTGGTAACATTAATACCGATAGTAAAAAAATGGAACGATTACAGTGAAGCTATTCCAAGAATTTATTCAGCTGATATATCTTCAAAAAAAATCAAATTAGTTAAAATCAAAGGCATAGGACTTGAAGATGGATACGGTCATCCTGCATTGACAGCTGATGGTAAATTCATGGTTTTTTCAGTTGAGAAAAAAGGTTCAAAAAGCAAATCAGATTTGTTTGTTTCTGAAAGAAAAAATGGTAATTGGACGAAACCAAAATTGTTATCATCTGAAGTAAACACATTTGCAGATGATGTTTATCCAGTGATTTCTAAGGATTCTACTTTGTATTTTTCTTCTGAAGGAAAAGTAGGATATGGAGGTTTAGACATTTATCGTGTTTCATTTAAAAATGGAAAAGCTGAAGGAAAAAGTGTCTTGTTGAATGCTCCAATTAATTCAAATGCTGATGATTACGGTTTTACATTTTATGCACAAGATACCAC
>RFNX01000557.1 GCA_009926905.1 Flavobacteriales bacterium | reverse complement strand
AATTGTTTTTTAGGTTCCAAATCAGGTGTTCTAGTCCACTTTTTCCAAGTGTTTTTCCATTTGATTTTTTGGATGAAGCCCGTAGCAATTGAAAGTGTTTTTAAAGTAACTATTTCATCTAAAGTCGGAAGTTGAATCCAATGATTAATCTCAAAATCAAATTTTTGTTTTTTGACTTCGAGTTGCCTCCATTTTTTATAAAAAGAAAGAAAACGCTTGCTATTTTTTGATAAAATCGAACTAAAATTTGTAAAGATGGAAGATGAAAAATGTTGGTAGGCGATGGCTTTTTTTACCGCAAATTCAACATCAGAAATTTGCTTGAAATCAAAAAGTGATTTATTTTTTTGAATTAATGAAAATAACTCATAAAATTTCGATGAAAATAGCTTGTTTTCAATGCTTAATACTCTAAAATTTAATTTAGTTATGAGTTCGAAATCAAGAACTTGTAAAGACTGTATTTGCTCAGAAAATTGATTTAATTCAAGGATAGAAGCAGGGTGTAAATATTCTTTTTTTTTTGACTGAAAATCAATTGAGGCACTATCTTCAAAATAATTTTTAAGTGAAACTTTACCGATTATGTTCGTATTTTGAAAACAATTTAGAACGATTTCTATTTGATTTTTTTCTTTATCGAAATTATTGATTTTCGAATCAAATTTTTCAATATAGTTTTCAAACTTTATCCACGTATTTTTCAATTCTGCAATGATAGATTTGTTGTCAAATTTGGAGGTGACAACAATGGAAATAAGGTCTAATTTCTTTGATTTTAACTTGGAATAGATGACTTCTAAAGCGGCCTTTTTTTCAGAGACAACGATTATTTTTTTATCTAAATCACTGAATTTTCCTATGAGGTTTGTAATGGTTTGAGATTTGCCTGTCCCGGGAGGTCCTTGAATAATCAATGATTCGTTTTCTGCTTGTTTGAAAAGTTTGAATTGATCCCGATTTGCGGTAAAAAGATTTTTAGGTGTTAAGTTAATTGTAGCTGATTTTTCTTTCGTTTCTCCGAAAGTAGAGCGCAAAGCAGTTGAAAAATCGTGACTTTTTAATACACCTTCAATTTCACTAATAAATTCAAATCGATATGGGTGAAAATTGTCAAAAAAATATGCTTCCTCATTAATATTTTCTTTGAAGTTTTCTTTCAAAAATGTTATTATTTGAAAATCATGCGTTATGTTATTTTGCTCAAATTGTTCTTTGAAGAAGTATTTCAAAAATGGATTAATAATAAAGTCCTCATTTTCATAGTGTATCGTTAATAACTTTTGATATTTATTTTCGATGTAGTTTATAGGGACAATTTCAATCGGAGTCGTGATTAATTTTTCATTAAATTTTAGTTGAATCAATCCTTTTGAAACACAAAGAGAATTAACACCAAACTCTTTCTCATACAATTTAGATTCGTTTATTTTTTTTTTAACAACATCGTTTATAATAAATTGTTTATCAAACAATTGAATGCTTTTTTTAGGGTTAAAATTAACAAGAATGTCGTCGAAAGAAAATCGATGAAACACATTTAAAAAATCTTGAAAATGCGAAATAAGTAACATAAGGAAATGTAAATTTAATAGAACTTAATAATTATGCGAAAAATAAAGCAACTAGAAACAACTTTGTGCGTCAAAGCTTTGAAACAAGGATATAAAAAACTACCTTTGTTTTTATGGCTTTTGAAGGTGTTTTACCTATTAAAATCCGAACCTAAACTTAAAATGATTTTGTGATGATAGCGCGTTTTTCAAACCTGAAATTCAGAGGCATAGGGATTATGCTTTTGTTTGTTGCTTGTGCCTTTGTAAGTTTTTCGCAATTAGATGCAACATTTTCTTCACCAGATGCAGATAAATGTCCTGGTAACTTGTTTACCATAAATGCAAATACAACAACGTATTCAAGCTATAACTGGACTGTTACTGGTCCAAGTTTTAACCAAACGCCGACAGGAAACTCGATTGCGCTTTATTTGACCAATTCAGGTCAATATACGGTAACTTTAACTGTAGGCAATGGTGTTACCACAAATACTAGCACGATAACTAATTTTCTGACGGTTATAATGTTCCAGTAATTAACTATTCCTTAACCCCAACTTCGGGTTGTTCTCCCTTAACCGTTGCTTTTAATGGGAGTTGTACACCAGGAAGCGGTACATTGTCTTCTTTTTCTGTAAACTCTGGAAGTGGAACAAATTACACAACGGAAGATTTTAGTCACGTTTACAACGTAGCAGACACATTTACTCCTAATGCTACTGTTACTAATTCATTTGGATGTATAACAACTGGGAATTTAACGGATATAATCGTTAGGCAAACACCTAGTTTAACTAGTCCTACGAACCCAAATTCGGTTTGTAGTGGGTCTGTTTTTAATTACACGCCAACAGCAACTCCAACTGGATGTACATTCGGTTGGACAAGAGCAGCAGTTTCTGGAATTTCACAAGTGGCTAGTAGTGGAACAGGAAATATCAGTGAAACATTAACGAATACAACAGGAAGTAATATCAATGTTGTTTATGTTTTTACAATCACTGCTCCTAATGGCTGTGTTAGAACTCAGAATGTTACAGTTTCTGTTAGAGCATTACCAACAGTAACAATTAGTCCTGCAACCGTTTCGATTTGTTCAGGTCAAACTACAACTCTGACAGCAACAGGAAGTGGTACAGGCGGAACTTATACTTGGTCGCCAGGTGGTGCAACGACAAGCACGCGCACAGTCACTACTGCAGGCACTTATTCTGTTGTTTACTCAGATGGAACTTGTGCAAGTTCGTCAGTTTCTAGAATTGTTGGATCTGCAACACAACCAACAGTTACGCTAAGTGTTGCTGAAACATCCATTACGGCCAATGACGGTATTATATGTAGTGGATCAAGCGTTGTCATTACAGCGAATCCATCAATTGCTGGTGGAACCTACTTATGGGGTGGAGGAACAGCACAAAATTCAACAACTTCTAGCGTTACAGTTTCGCCAACCACAACAACAGCTTATACTTTGACATATACTAATGTTTGTGCTAGTTCGCCAGCCTCAGCAACCATTACAGTTAGAGCTGTTCCAGTGCCAGCTTACACATCAAGTAATTCGAATGTTTGTTCTGCACCTGCAACAACAACTTACACTTCTGTTGCAACTGCAGGACAGGGTACAATTACATTCACGAGTTGGAGTTTTCCAGGAGGTTCACCAAATAGCTCATTGATATCAACTCCTCCACCAGTAACTTATAATGTAGGAGGAACAAGTTATTCCATTTCACAAACCGTAACCAATTCGGTAGGATGTTCTGCGACCACTACTTTTCCAAATGCAATGGTAATAGGAAATGGAACACCACCCACTTCTTCTTTTACCAATCTAAAACCTTTGATTCAGTGTGTTGATATTGACTCTGCAAAGTTTGTTTATACAGGAACAGGTGCGGATACTATTCGAGTTGATTGGGGAGATGGTCTTATAGAACTCAAAGATAACTTAGGAAGCTTCAGTCGTAAATACGCCTTATGTGGCACCTATACAGTAACCTTAACTCCTTATAAAACTATTGGAACATCTTTAGGTTGTGCAGGTGCTCCTACAACCTATACAATGCAAATTAAAGGTCCACAGGCAAAAATTACTGCGAGCGCTATTAATTGTAGTAATCAAGGTGATCGAACATTTACCGCTGGTTCTTGTGGAACTCCAACTATGACTTTGCAATGGGACATAACCAATGCATTTACAAGCCCTCCGTATAGTTTTTCATCTACATCTTCTACTTTTTCTTTATCTTCTTTAGCAATCAATGCGAATCCATATAAAGTCAAACTAACTGCTACTGATGCAACCACTGGATGTGCAACCTCAATTGACAATCTCGATTATTATGTTTTTCCCAATAATTTGGCAAACTTTAAAGCTTCAACAGGAACATTAACAAGTTCTCCGGAAGTTACTGAAGTATGCATTGATGGTTGTTTAAATTTGATAAATACTACACCTGCGCCACAATATAATAATGGTAATTCAAGTACATCTATTTTTTCTAGATGGGAGTTTAACACAAATGATGGTTTAACTTGGTCAACAAATGTTGCTTTTAGAGGTACTCCTAAAACTTGTTTTCCTCTTCCGACAATACCAGGAAGTTATGGCATTGCCATGATTAACAGAGATGCAAATGGTTGTAATGACACCATTATCAAAAATGATTATATAAAGGTATATGGTATCACTGGTACATTTACTGTTGCAGATACAAATATATGTGCCAATACTAGTATCACTTTTAATAGTAGTGGAATAACAACTCCATCTTTTTCTTCCATTGTATCAAGGGTTTGGTCATGGGGAGACGGCACACCAAATACCACAAATGTTGTGAGTCCTACACACACCTTCACAACTACAGGTCCAAGAACAGTTACTTTAACTGTAACTGACGCTTTTGGTTGTGTCAGAGTTATAACTCGAAATATTTTAGTTAGAAAACCATTTGCTAGTTTTTCAGTTGATAGAAATTATGTTTGTAACAACCAAACCGTTACTGTTACAGATGCTTCTACCGGCAATAGTGCTTTAACTTACGCTTGGTTAACTACTGGCGCAACTCCAGTTACTTCAACTTTACAAAACCCGGGAGCATTTACGTTTAATACAATTGGAAATGGAAGTATCAAGTTAACGGTTACTGAAACAGGTGGTTGTTCTGATGATACCACAATAGCAATAACAGTAAATAACCCTTTTCCTAATTCTACTGCTACACCAAATTTTGTTTCTTGTTTTAACCCTCCAACTGTTGTAAACTTTACGAACACCTCTGTTAACAATGTTGACATTACTTCTGCTCAGTGGAATTTTGGAAATGGTCAGACATCCAATAATTGGAACCCAAGTACTACTTATAATTTACCAGGAACTTATATTGTTTCATTAACAGTAAGTTCATTAACAGGTTGTTCTTTTACTCGAAATGTTGATACGGTAACTATTGGTGGTCCTTTTGGTACTATTGGTGTAACTTCCGCCTTAACAGGTTGTTCGTGTTACACTGCAACTATTACTGTTACAACTTCAGCAGTAACAGAAGCTAGATTATTATACGGTGATGGTCAATTTTTGGTATTAACGCCAAACACCACTCAGACAGTGAACTATTCGTATTGTAACAATGGAAGTACAACAATAACAAGAACTCCATCGTTGTATATTTCGAACGGTACTTGTAACGGTTTCATTACTGCTGCTCAAACGATTAATATCAAGCCAACACCAACGGTTAATGTAATACCAAACCAAGTAAAATGTGCTGGTACAAGTTCCGATGCTGTTGTATTTGGTGGAAATATTACAGGTGCAACTTATACATGGTCGAATAACAACACGACAATTGGTCTGGCAGCCTCAGGTTCAGGAGATATCCCTTCGTTTGTTACTTCAAATACCACATTGAGTGGAATTGTTTCTACTATAACTGTAACACCGTCTTACGATGGATGTATTGGTACACCAAGAACATTTACCATAACTGTTGGTCCAAGACCAGTTGTTACAATT
>RFNX01000325.1 GCA_009926905.1 Flavobacteriales bacterium | reverse complement strand
ATGCTAACTAAATATTGTCCTGATTGGGTTAAATTGAAAGATAAATTAGAAAGGTTTTAACTTTATTTTTTTCACATTTTAAACTCTCCACTTTCAGTTTTCAACTTTCAGTTAAAGTGGCAAACTCTCAACTTTTCGTTCTTAACTCTCAACTCCCTTCATATTCCACAACATTATTCTCGGTTTCCCAAAGTCGAACTGATAGTCCATATTTCTCATCTAATTTTGAGCGAAGCAAGTTCCAACAAACGACAGCAATGTTCTCAGCAGTTGGATTTAGGTCTTGAAATTCTGAACAATCAAGATTAAGATTTCTGTGGTCAAATCGGTCTTCAATTTCTGTTTTAGCGATTTCTCTCACGATTTTCAAATCAATGACGTAACCCGTTTCAGGGTCTATATTACCATCAATCCAAATTTCAAGAACATAGTTGTGACCGTGAAAATTGGGGTTATTGCATTTTCCGAAAACGGCATCGTTCTGTTCGTCGCTCCAATCTTTACGATACAATCGGTGCGCGGCATTAAAGGTAACTCTTCTACAAACTTTCATTCAGGATTGCGTTTTGGAATTTATTAAAATGTTCGTTGATGAGAATTTTGAACCATTCAGTGTATGTGTTTGCTTGAGTTTGCATTTCTTCACGAATGGCTTCTAAAGACAACCATTTGAATGCACTCGCTTCTTCTAAATTCAAATGTGGTGTTTCGTCCGAATATCCGATTAAAACGTGATCCAATTCGTATTCAGTCAAACCTTTGTCGAGTTCAGCTTTGTAAATAAAGTAAAATTTTTCTTCCAATTCAGTTGCAATTCCCATCTCTTCTTTCAAACGGCGGTTAGCAGCTTCTAACACACTTTCATTTGGAAAGGGATGACTGCAACACGTATTCGTCCAAAGTCCTTCAGAATGGTATTTTCCAAAAGCGCGACGTTGCAATAATAATTCGTTGTTGGCATTGAAAATCAGAACTGAAAATGCGCGATGTAACAAGCCTTTTTCGTGAGCTTCCAATTTTTCCATACGACCGATTTCGCGATCGTTTTCATCGACGAGAATGACTTGATTTTCAATCATTACAATAAATTCAGGTTGTGGCGAACATACGATGTCAACAAAATACGAACTTTTCTCATATTCTGAATGCGAACGCGCTCCGTTAAAATCGTATGAGCAGAGGTAGTTTTGATTTTTTTGAAGAGCTTAAAATAGTATTTGTAAGCCATGTACACACCAAAACGTGCTTTTTTTGGCAACTGTAAAATTCCCAAATAACCTTCATGAAAATCTTTTTGAATGTCTGCTTCAATTTCTTTCTTAACAGTCGCATTGAACTCTTTCATATCAATACCTGGGAAATAAGTTCGTCCAAGCTCTTGATAATCAGCTTTTAAATCGCGTAAAAAGTTGATTTTTTGAAAGGCTGAACCCAGTTTCATCGCACTCGGCATTAATCGTTCATATTCAGCTTCATTGCCTTCTACAAATACTTTCAAGCACATCAAACCAACCACTTCAGCCGAACCAAGAATGTATTTTTCATAAGTCGCTTTGTCATAGATTTGCTTTCCTAAATCCATTTCCATAGAATTTAAGAACGTTTCTATCAACTCCAATGGAATATTGTACTTATTCACAACCCATTGAAAGCTATTTAAAATTGGATTCAATGAAATTCCTTGAGCAATTGCTTTGTATGTTTCTGCTTTGAATTCAGCTAATAACGTTTCTTTATCAAAACCGTGAAATGAATCCACAATTTCATCTGCAAAACGCACGAAACCGTAAATAGAATAAATTGGTTTATGCAAATCTTTATGCAAAAAACGGATACCTAAAGAAAAAGAAGTACTGTAACGTTTTGTCGTTAACTGACTCATTTCTTGGCTGACGTCGTCGAATAATTGTTTCATAGTTAAGAGTTTTAAGCTTATTTGACAGGGTGATTTTTCATGATTTCCTTGGCAACCACTTCACCTGAAATGATAGATGGTGGAACACCTGGACCAGGAACAGTTAATTGACCTGTATAATAAAAATTAGAGAGTTTTTTGTTTTTCAAACTTGGTTTTAGCAATGCAGTTTGACGCAATGTATTGGCTAATCCGTACGCGTTTCCTTTGAAAGCATGGTAATCGTTCTTGAAATCGCTGATGGAATAACTTTTTTTGTAAACAATATTGTCTTTGATGTCGTTTCCTGTGATATTTTTCAAACGTTCCAACAACATATCAAAGTATTTTTCACGTGTTTCTTCATCGTCTTTTAAATTGGGTGCAATTGGAATTAAAAAGAACATATTCTCACAATTCTCAGGCGCAACCGTTGGGTCAGTTACTGATGGAACGCTCAAATAGAATAGGGGAGAAGTCGGCCATTTCGGGTCTTTGTAAATTTCTTTTCCGTGAATTTCAAGTGATTCGTCGAAGAACAAATTGTGGTGTTGCAAGTTCGTCACTCTTTTGTTGATACCTACATAGAACAATAAACAAGAAGGAGCCATCGTTCTGTTGTCCCAATATTTATCGTTGTAGTTTG
Source organism: Flavobacteriales bacterium (assembly GCA_009926905.1). Lineage (GTDB taxonomy): Bacteria > Bacteroidota > Bacteroidia > Flavobacteriales_D > Crocinitomicaceae > UBA952. Next base: position 3,797 of record RFNX01000325.1, on the reverse strand, counting down.
CACTTCCGTTTAATAATTTCGAATCCGTGTGTTGGTAATCTGCTCCAGAAACAAAAATGTCAGAAGCGAAAATGCCATCTTTCGTTTTTGCACCTGTTATATTTTTATTTGTTTTTTCGAATCCTAAAACTTCATTATCCGTTTTGATTTTTACACCTTGTTCAGTAGCAATTTTCTCAAAAGCTTCAATGAATTTGTGCATTCCACCCATCGGATACCATGTTCCAAGTGAAATGTCTGCATAATTCATCAAAGAATACAAAGCAGGTGTTTCGTTTGGCATTGCACCTAAAAACAACACAGGGAATTCAAGTAAGGAAAGAATTTTAGGGTGTTTGAAATATTTACGAATGTATTTTGAAAACGAAGAAAGCAAATGCATACTGAACAATCCTTTTATAACGCGGGTGTCAGCAAATTCCATTACACTCAAACTTGGGCGGTGAACTAAATCGTTCATTCCAACTTCATATTTGTATTTAGCTTCTTTTAAAAAAGCGCGTAACTGTTTCGAGCTTCCTGGTTCCAATGATTCAAACCAAGCTTCCAATTCGGACATATTCGCAGGTACATCTGTGTAAGAATGATCTTGCCAATAAACACGATACGAAGGATCTAAACGTTTCAATTCGTAGAAATCTGAAGTAGTGTAGCCAAATTGTTGGTAGAAGCGTTCAAAAACATCGGGCATCCAATACCAACTTGGGCCCATATCAAATACGAAACCATCTTGGGTAAATTGTCTGGCCCTTCCTCCGATTGTGCTGTTTTTTTCCAAAATCGTCACATCATAACCAGCTTTTGCTAAAAATGCAGAAGCAGATAAACTGGAAATGCCGGAACCAAGAATGGTAACTTTTTTAGTCATAATTTTTTAAAATTCTAGTTTGCTGAAAATGCGTAATCAGGAAGAGCGTCCATTAATTTTTTGCGAGCAATGAAAATTCTGCTTTTTACTGTTCCGATTGGAATACCTAATTTATCCGCAATTTCTTTGTATTTGAAACCTTTAAAATGCATTTCAAAAGGTTCTTTATAATCTTCTCCTAATTTATTTATTTTACTATTAATATCTTTAGCAGAAATGATTTCTAGCGGTGTTTCTTCATGACCTGCTGAATTTGAAATTAAGAATAAATCTTTAGAACCATCGAAAATAGTGCGTGATTTAACATTTCTTCTGTATTGGTTGATGAAAATGTTACGCATAATCGTGAACACCCAGGCTTTAAAATTCGTCTGGGGCGTATAGTAACTCTTATAAGTTATTGCCTTTAACATTGTTTCTTGTGTTAAATCTCTTGCATCTTCACGGTTTCTTGTAAAACTCATGGCAAATGATTGAAGGTTATTTTCAATCCCGATTAAAGCATCATTAAATTCAAGTGTTGACATAGCGTAAATATTTTGTTTAACAAATGTGAGCCAAAGTTAAACAAACTTTGTTTAATGTTTGTAAAAATAAGTTAAACAAAATTTAGAATTTTATAAATATTTTTCCAAGTGCTTGTCTAGCAAAGGAATAAGTAGAAAGAAAATTTCAATTATTTTTATAGAACAGGCTTTTTTGCTGTTTTTTTTAGGCTGAAATTTGTATTTCAGACCGAAAATCTGATGATAATTACATTAAGAATAAAAATTTTGCAGGAAAAATTGATTTAATCTTAGTTACTTCGCCAACATCAATTCCACCTTGACGTTTTCTAACATCACTTTCACCATTGCATCTAAGTCAAATTGATGTTTCCACCCCCAATCTTTTTGAGCAAATGAATCATCGATGGAATTGGGCCAAGAATCTGCAATGGCTTGACGGAAATCAGGTTGGTAAACGATTTCAAAATTTGGCATTACTTTTTGAATAGCTTCCGAAATTGTTTTTGGTGTAAAACTGATTCCCCCCAAATTATAAGCAGAACGGATTTTTACCTTTTCAGAAGGAGCTTCCATCAGTTGAATCGTTGCGTTGATGGCATCTTCCATAAACATCATTGGTAAAGCAGTATCTTCCTTTAAGAAACACGTAAATTTCTCACCCGCTTTAGCTTTGTAGAAAATATCAACTGCGTAATCTGTTGTTCCTCCGCCTGGTAAACTTTTGTAAGAAATCAATCCTGGATAGCGAATGCTTCTCACATCCACATTGAATTTATTGAAATAATATTCGCACCATCTTTCGCCCGCTTGTTTGGAAATTCCATAAACAGTGGTTGGTTCCATAATTGTGTGCTGTGGCGTATTGTCCATTGGCGTCGTAGGTCCAAAAACAGCAATTGAACTCGGCCAAAATATTTTTGAAATATGTCCTTCTTTCGCCAAATCCAAAATCGTAAACAATCCTTCCATGTTTAATTTCCAAGCAAAATCTGGATTTTTCTCCGCAGTGGCAGAAAGTAAAGCAGCTAACAAATAGACTTCTTTGATTTCATTTGAATGATGTAATTTCGAACATCTTCTCTGTTCAACGCATCAATTTTCACATATGGACCATTTAAAAGCAAAGGCGGACAATTATCTTTCACATCTGCAGCAATAACTGCCTCATTTCCCTTTAGTTTTCTCAGTTCCAAAACAAGTTCGGTTCCAATTTGACCTCCTGCTCCAATGATTAATATTTTAGACATAAATTTTGAATTCAATAGTTGACAAATTTAAACGAATTCCTTTTCACCGCAACACCATTTATAAAAAATCGTTTACCTCCTGAAAAGCTGATTAAAATCATTATTTTATTTTTAGGTTTCCTATACATTTGCCTCCAAGTGGGTTTTTAAGAAAGCGTTTTTTTAAAGATTTGTTCAACAGAAAAATTGATAAAACTTTGTTAAACGTTCATTTATTCACAAAACAAAAATTGAAATTATGCCATTTTATCAAAAATTAGGGAAAATACCTCACAAACGCCACACTGTTTTCAGACAAGAAAATGGGGATCTATATCATGAACAACTTTTTGGTACAGCTGGATTTGATGGAATGTCCACTTTGTTGTATCATGTTCAACCTCCAACGGCCATTAAAGAAGTGAGAGGTGAGAAAAATATTGCGCCAGAAATCGCATTTGAAAAAAACTTATTGCCTCGCAGCTTTAAAGGATATCAAATAACTCCACACAAAGATTACTTAGAAAGTAGAAATCCAGTTTTAGTCAACAGCGACGTTTACATTGAATTGGCTGCACCTCAAGCTTCAATGAAAGATTATTTCTATAAAAATGCGGATGCTGATGAAGTGATTTTTGTCCACAGAGGTTCAGGAAAATTGAGAACACAACTTGGAAACATCGATTTCGCCTATGGAGATTATTTAGTGGTTCCTCGAGGAATGATTTATCAATTGGAATTCAATGACGACGATAATCGCTTGTTGATTATTCAATCATTTCATCCGATTTTCACCCCAAAACGTTATAGAAATTGGTTTGGACAGTTATTAGAACATTCACCTTATTGTGAAAGAGACATGCGACCGCCATCAGAATTGGAAACGCATAACGAGGAAGGCGAATTTTTAATAAAAATCAAAAAACAAGATGTCGTTTACGATTACGTTTATGCACATCATCCGTTTAATGTTGTCGGTTGGGATGGTTACAATTACCCGTATGCTTTTTCCATTCACGATTTTGAACCCATCACAGGACGCGTGCATTTGCCTCCTCCAATTCACCAAACATTTGAAACTTCAGCATTCGTAATTTGCTCTTTTGTTCCACGTTTATACGATTATCACCCAGATTCAATTCCAGCTCCTTACAATCACAGCAATATTGATTCAGACGAAGTTTTATATTATGT
>RFNX01000612.1 GCA_009926905.1 Flavobacteriales bacterium | reverse complement strand
ATTTGTACTACCAGATGAATTATCTCCACCATTTTGTTCCACCGATACACTTTTTCCTTCCAATTGACTTTTATAATTTTCAAATGCCTTGAACATTGACGTCGCCATTTTTTCTTGCCCTTCAGCATTTCCTAAGAATTTTTCTTCGGTAGGATTAGTCAAAAATCCAGTTTCAATCAATACACTTGGCATTGTTGTTTTGTATAAAACCAAAAATCCAGCTTGTTTTACACCACGGTCGTATCGTCCAATTTTCTTGAATTCGCGTTGTAAATTCTCAGCAAAAATGATTGAATGATTCAAATAAACGGCTAATTGTAATTGTTTCGCAATAATGGCATCTGGCGATAAATCAAAATCTTTGTATTTTGCTCCTTTGTCGTCCTCTAGTGAAATGATGGAGTTTTCGCGTTCAGCAACTTTTTGTTGTGCCTCTGTTCTATGTAAACCAAGGACATACGTTTCCGTTCCATACGCTACATTGCTTCCAGCATTGGCATGAATACAGATAAATAAATCCGCTTTGGCACGATTGGCAATGTTGGCACGTTCAATTAATTCAACGAAAACATCTTTGTCGCGTGTGTAAACAACTTTAATCTCAGGATATTTTGCCTTAATCATTGCGCCCAATTTCAAGGCCATTTCCAAGCAAACGATTTTTTCGTGCGCATCAGCACCGTGACAGCCAGGATCTTTACCTCCGTGACCTGCATCAATAACTACTGTTTTTAATGTTTGTTTTTCAGCTTTTTGTGCGATACCAGTCGATGAAATCGCGAAAAAACTAAACATTACAAGCCCAGCAAATATTTTCCTTAGATATTCGTTCTTCATTCGCACACCGAATTTTGGTAGTTTTGCACCAATTTCCTCCATATTACAAATTTAGTCGCATAGCTTGAGCAGGATTACCTATATACAACAACTTTTCTTCGTTACATTGTTAATAATGTGCGTTCAAGGATTTGTTACAGCGCAAGTTGGGAAAAAAGATACCGTTTTTGTGAACGATAATTCTTTGGAAGACATCATTCAATACAGTGCGCGCGATTCCATTTTTAACGATTTGAAGAAAAAACAAGTGCATCTTTTTGGAGAGGCAAAAATTCAAATGACGGATGTAACGATGACTGCAGGCTATATTTTGGTGGATTTAAATACGAATGAAATCACTGCAAGTTACCGTTACGATAAAGACAGTGTGAAAGTAGAATTTCCAACGTTTACTGATGGCGCAGAGACGATTACTTGTCAGCGAATGCGTTACAATACGAAAACAGAAAAAGGATTTTTGGAAGAATTGTCCATCAAGCAAGATGAATTTTATTTTCACATGGGAACGGCAAAACGTCACCCGAATGATGAAGTGCATTTGACACAAGGACGACTGACAACCTGCGATTTGGAAGATCCGCATTATCATTTTCAGCTTTCAAAAGGTGTCGTGATTCCAAATGAGCGAATTGTCACAGGACCAATGAATTTATGGGTAAAAGGAATTCCAACGCCTTTCGGTTTGCCTTTTGCGATTCTACCCACGAAACAAAAAGAACGCACTTCGGGATTGTTATTTCCTGAATTTGTGCCGCTTTCGCAATACGGTTTTGGTTTTCAAAATTTAGGATATTACGTCCCAATCAACGACAATTTACAAACTTCAGTTTATGCAAATCTTTATAGTCGTGGAAGTTGGGGATTAAGAAACGACTTGGATTACATGAAGCGTTACGGTTTTTCAGGAAGATTATCCGTTGGTTTTCAGCAATTTCGTTCTGGATTTCCTGCTAACTCAAATTCGAATAAAATCAGTGTCAATTGGACGCATCGTAAAGAAGCAAAATCAAATCCCTATTGGAATTTTTCATCGAATGTAAATTTCATTTCCGACAATACAACTAAAAATAACTTAGATCCAATTAACGATCAGTAT
>RFNX01000334.1 GCA_009926905.1 Flavobacteriales bacterium | reverse complement strand
GTCAAAGGTAATGAAATAATTTCCAGAAGGAATTGCAGGAATTTGAAGTGTAATTTGTTCTACTTGCGAACTAATGAGATTTGGATTTTTTACTTCTTTTCCTTCGTTCGAATATATTTTGAAATTTTTAGCAGTGTTAACTGAAACTCCTTTAATTGTCAATTCTTTTGAAGCTGGGTTAGGAAAAAGTTGAAAGACTGGAATTTCAGTTGTTTTAACTTGTAGATTTTGCCAATCTTTTGCATCAGTAGGTGTACTTGTTGGTGTTCTATTCCAATGATTTACTCCATCTTTCACAACAAATCCACCAGCAAAATTTTCTTGATTAGTAATCGTCATTTTATCCGAATACCAAATTTCAGCAACGCAACTATCAGCTTTTACATCGAGTAGTCCATAACCATGATCTGTAAAATTTGCACGAACGTGATTTGGGTTTTCAGCTGCCATTATTGGAGTTACAATTCCGATTGCCCAACCAAAGCCCATTTCATCAAAGTTTCCTCGAGAAATACTTGTTGGTAAAAATTCAACAGCTACACTTCCTTCGCCAGTATTTCCATTATATACACTTGTGTTTTGCGGGTCTGTGGTTAAATCAGCAACTATAGTAACATGTGAATCGCCACTTAAAACCACAACATTGTCAACATTATTGTCTTTAATATAATTTAAAACACGATCTCTATCCGTGTCGTAACCGTCCCAATTTGATGGATCAAGCACGCCATTTGTTCCAATTCCTACAAAAGAAGGAACGTTTTGGACGCTCCAACCTGCCATTAAATTTTGCATTGGCAACAACTTCCATTTTGCAGTTGAATTACTAAGTTCATTTGTCAGCCAATTATATTGCTCGTTACCAATCATACTTGGATGCGTTCCATCAATTGTATCCAAACCTTTGTACATTAAAACATCAGTTACAAAAATGTCAATCAAATCACCATAAGCCAACTTTCTGTAAATTCGATTTGGATTAGTAGGTTCAGGTAAACGAATGGGTAAATATTCTAAAAATGCTTGAATTGGTGCAGTTTCTTCCCCTGCTGCCCAATCAATATCATGGTTGTCCCAAAGTGCAATCCAAGGATGTATTCTTCGAGCTTCGCGTAAATCCGGGTCAAGCAAATAATAACGATGTCTTTCACGCCATTGTTCTAAAGTAATCGGATCAAAGGGATATGGCATAGGAACTCGAACTTCTTCGTCTGCATCTACAAAATCATACACATAATCGCCAACATGAATGATTAAATCGAGGTCTTCTCTTTCTGCCATTCGTTTATAGGCATTGAAAAAACCTGAATATATGCTACTACATGACATCACTGCAATTCGAGCTTGGTAAAGGTCACCAATTGGCGCAGTTCGAGTACGACCAGTAACAGAATACAATCCATCATCGGACTTAAAACGGTAATAATAAGTTGTGGAAGGAAGTAAACCGTTTACATCTACTTTTACTGTCCAATCGCGAATAGAACCGGTTTCAAAAAAACCATTTTGTTCAATAGTTGAGAAATCGGGCAATTTACTGAGTTGCCATTCAACAGTTTCCAATTGATCGGATTCAATCCTTGTCCAAATAATTACTGCAGACGGAGTAGGATCACCCGATGTTACACCATGAAGAAAAGGAGCATTTGCTGTGTCAGCAAAAATATTTTCAGGAAGTAATTGACTATGAAGTGTTAAGTTCACGGTCACGAAAAGAAAGAAAGTCCAGATTGTTTTCATCTCAGAAGGTAATTTGTGTATGAAGTTAACTATTTTGAAATTAAATTCATACACGTAATTATTTCTTAACGGTATTTAAATTATTTGTTTGTAAATTGTTTAAAGTGAGTTAACATTATCTTTCCGATTGAAATGCAAAGAATTTTTGATATAAAGAAGTTTAAAGTTGGAACTCGATACGAAGATTCAAGCAATTGTCTTTGGCTCAAAAATTGTAATGATTTCTAAGTTTTGTTATAATAAGTCAATTTTTGATTGGAAGTATTGATTAATACTACCTTTAGACAACATTTGAACTAAATTTGCGTCTTCAAATGACGATGAAATATTTTTTCTACATCTTCTTGTTTTTCATCAGCTTTTCAGCGAATGCCTCTCATATTATTGGGGGTGACATTTACTATGATTATTTAGGGAACAATCAGTACCGTTTTTTCATAACTCTCTACCGTGATTGTAACTCAACGGGAGCTGCTTATGACAATCCTCTTCAATTAGCAATTTATAAAGCAAACGGGCAGCTTTTTCAAAATATAGAAGTTCCATTTCCAGGAAGTGTTGTTTTACCAATTAATTTTAATAATCCTTGCGCCACCCCTCCAACAAACATTTGCGTTGAACGCGCTATTTATTCAATTGTTGTTACTCTTCCTCCTATGCAAGGTGGGTACAATGTTGCTTACCAACGTTGTTGCCGTGGACCTAATGTTACAAATCTTATCAGCCCAGATGACACAGGTTTGACTTTAACAACACATGTTCCCGGAGGTGAAACTGGTTTTACAAACAATAGCAGTCCTCGTTTTACAAATTATCCTCCTGTTTTACTTTGTAGCAATGACCAATTGGTGTTTAATCATGTTGCCACTGACCCCGATGGAGATCAATTGGTTTATTCCCTAGTTACACCAAATTCGGGTGCAAGTTCTGCTTCTCCTTTACCAGCACAAACTCCACCACCGCCTTATTTTCCTGTTCAGTGGGCTGGTACTTTTACTTCACAACAACCTTTGGGTCCAGGATCTTCAACAATAATAAATTCAACAACAGGAGTGTTGACTGTCAATCCGAACATGATTGGACTTTTTGTCGTGGGTGTACGTGTTCAAGAATATAGAAATGGTGTTTTAGTTGGAGAAACCGTACGCGATTTCCTTTTCCGTGTTTTCGATTGTAACATTACCTTACAAGCCATTTTACCTTTACAAACTCAGCTACCAACTTTTGTTTCTTATTGCCAGGGCTTAACAGTGAATTTCGTAAATAACTCTTATGGTGGATCCAATTATCAATGGGATTTCGGAATAGCCAATTCTACCAGTGATGTTAGTTCTACTTTTGCACCTTCCTTTACATATCCAGCTCCTGGAACCTATCAAGCACAATTGGTTGTAAATCCTGGATTAGCGTGTACAGATACAGCTTATATGACTATTACTGTAAACAATCCATTTTCCATGTCATGGACTTCGCAAGATTCACTTTGTATTTTAGGAAATTCATTCGATTTTATCACTCAAACAAGTAATCCTGCCGCCAATTTTTCATGGGTTTTTGATTCAGATGCATCTGTTCAAACTTCTACCAATCTCACTGTTCCCGATGTCACATTTTCAACTGCAGGTTATCACGTCGTTACTTTAAATGGCGATGATGGCGATTGCGTCACTAGTTACACGGATTCTATTTACATCTTTGACTTACCAATTAGTGCAATTGGCGTACCTCCAAATGTTCAATGTTTAGGTTATACCGTTGCGTTTGAAAACAATTCGATGAACGCTTACAATTACGCTTGGGATTTTGGTGTACAAGAATCAGGACAAGATGTTAGTACCGACTTCGAACCAACTTACACCTATACAAATCCAGGAAATTACACTATCAAATTAATTGCAAGTTCTTCCGTAGGTTGTAGCGATACTTCCACCACCCAAATTCAAATTTACGAACCTTTGGTAATGTCTTTCGTCCATAGTGATTCTCTTTGTATCTCAAATGGAGGATATGATTTTGATGCAACAGTATCTGGTCCAGCTTCAACAGTTTACACATGGAATTTTGGTTCAAATGCAAATCCTTCGACGTCAAATCAATTAGATGTTTTTGGAGTTCAGTACTTTTCACCAGGACTTCAATCGGTGACTTTAACTGGTGTTTTTGATGTTTGTACTTTATCCATTTCCTCAACTGTTTTCGTGTATGGTGTGCCTCAAATTGATTTTCTATTTGTGAATACACTTCAATGTGCACCATCTAATGCACAATTTGTGAACCTAAGTCAAACCGATGCGCCTACAAGTTATTTCTGGGATTTCGGCGATGGTTATACTTCAACGGAGTTCAATCCCAATCACAGTTATACAAGTGTTGGTAATTATAGTGTGAGTCTTTCAATGACAACTTTAGCAGGTTGTGTGGATACTTTATTTTTAATGAAGCAAGATTTAGTTACTGTTCACCCAAAGCCAACTGCTGGTTTTATGGTAACTCCAAACGAGGTGGATATTTGTAATTCAACCGTTGAATTTATTGACCAATCGGTGGGAGCGAATGCGTATTTCTACTTTTTTGACCGCAATCAATTTATATCCACAAATCCTAGTTTTTTTCACAATTACACCACTGCTGGTTCTGATTATCCAATGCAAGTTGTAGAAAATCAATTCGGATGTCGAGACAGTACTCGCAGAACTGTTTTTGTAGAACCTTTTGTTTTTTACATTCCAAACACTTTTGTTCCAGACGACAATGTCGTGAATGATATTTTTAAAGTAGTTTCTGCATTTGAAATAGAAGCACTTGAATTCACGATTTATGACAAATGGGGAGAACGCATATTCTTTTCTGAGGACTTAAACTACGGCTGGGATGGAACCTATCGGGGAAAACCTTGCCAAGACGACACGTATATTTACACCTTCAAATACATAGGCTGTGATTCGCCGTATGAGTGGAAGTTGGTGGAGGGTTTTGTGAATTTGTTACGGTAGTTGCGAAGGATTTGGAAATCCTTCGCAACTTACCGCAACTAGGAAATCCTGAGTAACTCCTGAGCATCTGCACAGATTCAACAAAATTTATTTAACTTAGCTGAAGTTATGAAAAATCAATTAGAACGAATTACTATAAATCCTGAAATTTGTCACGGAAAACCTTGTGTCAGAGGAATGAGATGGCCAGTTGAAGTTATTTTGGATTTAATGGGTTCTGGTATGACACAAGAAGAAATAGTGGAAGATCATCCTGAATTGGAAAAGGAGGATATTTTGGCATGCTTGAATTTTGCAAAATTATTCATGTCTGGGCATTCAATTAAAGACGTTGCCTAACAATGAAGGTTCTTTGCGACGTTCATATTTCTTATAAAGTTGTTCGATTTTTGAACAACAACCAAATAGAAACAATTCACGTAAATGATATTTTAGATAGTTGGTTTACAAAAGACAAAGACATTTGTATCCATGCAGATAATCATAATTTCATTGTATTCACAAAGGATTCTGATTTTCGAAATTCTCATTTTTTATCTCAAACACCTAGGAAGTTAATAAAATTAAGTTTAGGAAATATTTCAAC
>RFNX01000246.1 GCA_009926905.1 Flavobacteriales bacterium | reverse complement strand
TTGAATTTAATGAAAAAAATATACCTCTTCCTTCCTCTACTACTGTTAGTAAAACTTTCATTTTCTCAAGGTTCTTTGTCGGGAAACATCGAAAGTACTTTTCAATACTTAAATAACGACACAGTAATTGGAGCAAATCAACCTGCTGAAAAGGGATTGTTGAACACATACATGAATGCCTTTTATACGAATGGCAACTTCAAAGCTGGAATACGTGTTGAGTCTTATTTGCCTAGAATTCAGGGGTATCCAAATCGCTTTGATGGAACTGGAATTGGAATGCGGTATATTGGTTATAAAAACGATTTCGTAGATGTCACATTGGGTTCTATTTACGAACAATTTGGTAGTGGTTTGGTCCTGAGAGCTTATGAAGATAGAGCACTCGGTTATGACAATATGTTGGATGGAGCGCGCGTAATTCTTCGTCCCTACAAAGGAATTGTTTTAAATGGCGTTTATGGCTACCAACGATTGTCTTTTCAAGAAGGAAGAATCGTTCATGGAGCGGGTATTGTCCGTGGTTTTGATGGTGAAATTCACTTGAATGAAAGTGTTAAAAAAATGGCTGAATTTCCATTAGACGTAGTTTTGGGAGGCTCGTTTACAAGTAAATTTCAAAAAGACGATAATCCCGATTTGATTTTACCTCAAAACGTTGCAGCTTACGGTGGACGTGCAAAATTGCGTTATAAAAATTTTTATTTTGATGGGGAATACATTCGCAAAGGACAAGATCCTTCTAGTGACAACGGAAACATTTACAATTTTGGTCATGCAGCTGTTTTTAATTTAAGTTACACTCAAAAAGGTTTGGGAATATTACTGTCGGGAAAGTCAGTTGACAACATGAGTTATCGTTCCGATAGAACGAAAGATTTACAAGATGTTTTCATCAACTTTTTACCTGCATTGAATAAAACTCATACTTATAATTTAGTTTCTACACTTTATCCCTATGCAACACAACCTTTAGGAGAAGTTGCCTTTCAAGCTGACATTTTATATACACTTAAAAAAGGCACAAAATTGGGCGGGAAATATGGAACAACGATTAGCTTTAATGTTTCTACAACCTTCGAACCCAACAAACATACAAGCGATATCAATCCATTAGATTCTTCAAGGGTTACTTACATAAATCATTTGTTTGATAAAAGCGACAGCCTTTATTGGCGCGACATCAATTTCAATATTACCAAAAAAATGAATAAACATTTAAGCTTTATTGCAAGTTATTACAATATTAATATCAATAACGATGTTGCCAAAATTTCCAACGACGCACAAGGAATCATCGCATCACACATTGGAGTTTTAGAGGTTTCTTATAAAATCAATACAAAACACGCAATTCGAGCAGAATTTCAAGGACTTTTCCTTAGAAAAAAACCAGACGGAGAAATCAATGATAAAGGAAACTGGGCAACAGCTGTCATTGAATATACCATTTCTCCTAACTATTTTTTCAGCTTTATGAATCAATACAATTACGGAAATCCAAACGAAAGCAAACGCGTTAATTATCCAATTATTACTTGTGGATACATAAAAGAAGCTACCAGAATCACCGTTTCTTATGGGCGGCAACGTGCTGGATTATTTTGCGTTGGAGGTGTTTGTAGATTCGTTCCAGCCAATAACGGTTTAACTGTTAGTTTCACTCAAAGTTTTTAATATGAAGCAAATCATAACATTTTTAGCCTTGTTGAGTTTAGTGGTGTTTTCTTCTTGCGATCACATTGATAATCCTTATCCACAAAAGCAAGTAATTGAATTAGATACGACGCTGTATCCCGGAAATTGGAGTGATTATGTAGCAAATGAATGGCCCAGTTTTTCCCCGAATACAAATTTGTTTAGAAACATTTTAATCGAAGATTTCACAGGTCATAAATGCGTATTTTGTCCAGCAGCAGCTGATTTAGCGCATCAGCTACATGGTTCGAATCCAACAAGAGTTTTTATAGCTTCAATTCATGCTGGTCCTGATGGAATGGGAGATTTTCAAATGGTTTCTCCACCAGAGTATCCTGTTGATTTCACAAATCCTCAAGGAGTTGAAATTGGTTTGTATTTTGGGGTAAATGACGGTGGTTTTCCAGGGAACCCTAGAGGTACAATAAATCGAGTAAACACAGGAAACATTTTTCAGAATCCAAATGCATGGTCATCGATGGTGACTTCACAATTATCAGATAATTCATTAAAAGTGAACATGCAATCTGCTTTGAATTATTATCCTCAAACGAAAGGAGCTTTTTTGCATGTAGAAGTTGAGAAATTAGATCAAAATCTTACTAATGATTTAGGTATAACTGCTTATATCATAGAAGATTCGTTAATTGGTGATCAAAAAATGAACGACAATTCTCACAATCAAGCATATATTCATCGTGACATTCACCGAGGAAATTTAAACGGACAAGCTTTTGGTCGCGTGTTAAAAGCTAGCGATTTGAACAATGGAAAATATTACGTCAACTATAGTTTCGTTGTTCCAAATCAATTAGATGGGAATTTCAATGCTGAAAACATGCATGTTTTAGTTTACGTTTACGATAAAACTACTTGGGAAATTTACCAAGTCATTAAGCAGAAAATAATCAATTAAGTGTAACTTTGAGAAATAGGTAATTTCTATGGCACTTAAACAGCAGTTAGCGCAACGATTGGAACAACGTTTATCTCCTCAACAAATTCAATTGATGAAGTTGTTGCAAGTTCCTACCATGGAATTAGACCAGCGCATCAAGCAAGAAATTGAAGAAAATCCTGCTTTGGAAGAAGGTGCAGACCACGAAGATGATGACTTCGACAATACCGACGATTTTGACGACGATTCAGATTCAGATGACGATTTTGACCTATCGGATTACATCGACGACGAATCTTCCGACTATAAAACGCAAGCAAACAATCACTCCAAAGACGATGAAGAACGAGTAATTCCTCTTTCAGGAGAACAATCGTTTCAAGAAAAATTAACGGAACAATTGCACTTGTTGTACTTAGATGACAAACAGTTTTTAATTGCCGACATTCTCATTGGAAACCTTGACGAATCTGGATATTTGAATCGCGACTTAGAAGCAATTGTGGATGATTTGGCTTTTTCAATGAACGTCGAAGCAAGCGAAGAAGAAGTTATTACGATTTTGCATTTGATTCAAGAATTGGATCCAGCTGGAGTGGGCGCACGCAATTTACAAGAATGCCTTTTGTTGCAAATCAACAGAAAACAAGACGGTGACATTGTTCGTTATACAGCAAAAAAAATACTGGAAGATTTCTTTGAGGAATTTACTAAAAAACACTACGATAAGATTGCTAAAAAATTGGAAATCGATGATGAAGATTTGAAAGAAGCCATCGATGAAATTCTACGTTTGAATCCAAAACCCGGTGGTTCGATGCGAGAATCTGCGAAAAACTACCAACAAATTATTCCCGATTTCATGCTGTTCGAAAACGAAGGAAGACTAGAGCTTTCATTGAATGGAAGAAATGCACCTGAATTGAAAGTCAGCAAGGAGTACGAAGCCATGTTGCGTTCGTATGCGGAAGGAGCAAAATCTTCTAAATCGGACAAAGAAGCAGTAACTTTTGTACGTCAAAAGCTCGACAGTGCAAAATGGTTCATCGACGCCATCAAACAACGCCAACAAACGCTTTTGTTCACGATGAATGCCATTATGAATTACCAACAACCGTATTTCTTAACAGGCGACGAAACCAAGTTGCGACCAATGATTTTGAAAGACATTGCGGACATTGTTCAATTGGACATTTCAACGATTTCACGTGTTGCAAATAGTAAATACGTTCAAACCAATTTTGGAATTTTTCCTTTAAAATATTTCTT